>JBFIHV010000282.1:0-4084 GCA_041601595.1 Amylibacter sp.
GAATTCTCCGGCGGCCAGCGCCAGCGTATCGCGATTGCCCGCGCCATGATCCTGCGACCGAAGCTTGTCGTGCTGGACGAGCCGACCTCGGCGCTGGACATGACCATCCAGGTTCAGATCGTCGACCTGTTGCGCGACCTGCAAAAGAAGCACAACCTGGCATATATTTTCATCAGCCACGACCTGAGGGTCGTGCGCGCGCTGAGCCACAAGGTGCTGGTGATGAAGGCCGGCGATGTCGTCGAGTCCGGTGACAGCGCAAGGATATTCGACGCGCCTGAGACAGACTACACCAAGGCCCTGCTCGCAGCAGCGCTGGAACTGAAACCGGTCAGCACAGTCGTGTCTGAATAGGCGGATTGGTTTGCCTCCTGCAGGGGTTCCCTAAGTATAAAATTTAAAAAAAAGAATTTTCGTTTTTCATCCCTACGGCGACCTGGATTTGAACTAAGTTAACAATTTTAGAGCTAATCTTGTGGTCAGTCCGCGCAGCCGAACAGGGACTGTTTTGAAAATAAGGTCATTTCATGCCGCAGGTATTTTTTCTCCGACACGGGATCAAGCGTCTTCCATGCATCGGCGCATACAATCCCCTCCACCGGTCGGCACTCACGGAAGGCCGCTCCCGTCGCACTCCCGCTACTATGAGGAACGCCGGTGCCGGCCTCGGGTCGACGCCTCGGAAGAATGCGCAATGAGGGCCGTCAGGTGACCAACCGATACAGGATTGCCCCCATGCGACTTTCCCTGCAAATTTTGGTTGCCGCGCTAACCGTCCTGATTGTTGCCGGCACAATCAGCGTGATAGTGGAGGTCAGCAGGGAATACGGCTCCCTGGAAGCGCGCTCGCAGGAGCAAGCCGACCAGGCCATGGCCATGGTGGGCAATCTAATCGCGGAGCCGCTCACCAACAACGCAATCCCGTCCGTGCAGAATGTTTTGCGGGATGTGGTCAATCACACTCCGCGACTTGAATATATCGGAGTGTTCGACCTTGGCGGCAAAAGCATTGCAAATTATCCGGAAAATCCTGTTGGCCTGGCCTCCGCGATATCCGAGTTCCATGGCGACTTGGAGAACGATGGCGAAAAATTCGCGGAGATGGTTGTTCGCTGGACAGTTGAACCCGACCGCGTCAGGACAGAACAGCATGTCAAGCAAACCCTGCTTTTTTCGGCGGCATTGACCGTTTCCATGGGGGTCTTATTGTTTCTTGCAGTCTCGCAACTGGTGCTGCGGCCCTTGGCGAAAATCAGCGCCAATATGGCCGCAACGCTGCGCCGCGAGCAGGTCGGGAACCGCAGCTTGCCAATGTTCGCCGCCAAGGAGTTGGTCTCGCTTGCAGACTCCGTCGACGCGGTGGAAAAAGGCCTCCGGGAACGCGACCAGCGAGAGGCGGACCTTCGAATGACGCACAAAGCCATGGAGTCGGCCAGCAAGTCAAAATCGGAATTCCTGGCGAATATGAGTCACGAAATCCGCACGCCCATGAATGGTATTCTCGGAATGGCGGAACTGCTGCTGGATACGAACCTCGATGCCGACCAGCGCGTCTACGCAGAGACCATCGCCAAATCCGGTTCCGCACTGATTCCGATCATCAATGACGTGCTCGATTTTTCAAAAATGGAAGCCGGAAAACTGACACTGCATCCCGAACCGTTCGACCTGCACCGCACAATCGAGGATCTCGTCACAATGATTTCCGCGAAGGCATATCAAAAGAACGTCGAGATCAACCTTCGCTATGATCCGGGCTTGCCGACGGAGTTCATCGCCGACGCCGGCCGCCTCCGGCAGATATTGACCAATATTGTCGGAAACGCGGTAAAATTCACCCTTGAGGGCCATATTCTGATTGATGTCTCGGGCCGTTCATCCGGTAACCTGACGCAGCTTGCGATCGAAGTCTCCGACACCGGGATAGGAATTCCGCAAGAGAAAATCCACAAGATATTCAACGAGTTTGAACAGTCCAGCGCCCTGCACGGCAGGCAATTCGAGGGCACGGGACTTGGCCTCTCGATATCGAGTCGGCTCGTTCGCATGATGGGCGGTACGATCAGTGTTCACAGCGAGGAAAACAAGGGGTCTTCCTTCACGGTTCATTTGAAACTCGAACAAGCGAAGGACTATCAGCGGCTTCATCGGATCGACGCACAGGTGCTTTTGAACCGTAAGGTTCTGATCGTCGATGATATGGAGATAAACCGCACTGTGCTGGCTGAAAGGCTGCGCAATTGGGGTGTCCTGTACAAGGCCGTCAGTTCGGGCGAACAGGCGCTGGCCGTGCTCGGGTCGGCAGCGAAGTCCGGGATCAATTTCGACGCCGTAATCGTCGACTATCATATGCCCGGGATGAACGGCTGCGAACTGGCCGACAAAATCAGGGCAATTAAGAACTGCGGCACCGTCCCGATCATCCTACTGTCTTCCGTTGACGTCACATCTGAGCCACTGTCCGAGAATTCTTCTATTTTCGAGATTTACCTCTTGAAGCCGGTCAGGTCAGATACTCTCAAGGCCGTCTTGGCGAATGCTGTAACAAAGAAAGGCACGGCGGTAATGCCCAAACCGGTCGACACCACTCCGACGCCGACAAAGTCGCCGCTGAATGGAACGACCATTCTGATCGCAGAGGACAACAAGACCAATCAGCTCGTCCTGCAGACCATGCTGAAGACTTTCGAGGTCGACGTCATCACGGTCGAGAACGGTCAGGAGGCTCTGCAATACTATGTTTCCAGACAACCGGACCTGATCCTGATGGACATGGCGATGCCGCTTATGGACGGTCTTGACGCGACCGCCCGAATTCGGGAACTGGAGGCGCAAAACGGTCGGAAGCGGACACCGATCATCGCTTTGACCGCCAATGCAATGAGCGGCGATCGAGACAGCTGCCTGAATGCGGGAATGGACGATTACCTGAGCAAACCGGTCATTAAATCCGATCTGGTTGCAACGATGGAAAAATGGCTCGTGGAAAACCCGGAGTCCGGCTCCGATACTGCGGAGAGTTCACCTGACGTGGCGGGCGGGGATTGGAACGCAGCCGAAAACACCTCGTAGAAGACCCGCCTCATTGGCCCGGTCGCGAAACCCCGCGGGGCCGCATCTCGGTGGCGTCGCTCCCGGAGCGCGATCTGAGATCGTACCGACAACTGGGCCGCACACAGATTATTCATAGATGGCGGAAGCTCCAAAGTCCTGTGAAAACGGCAATTGGCACCCTCTGGCCGTCGGAGTGATGATGGCACCGCGCCGAAGTCGTGACGATTTCAGGAAGCAGGTCAGTCTCCTCATCAGAACCCGGAAGGCCTCGGAGCACGGGGCCGGTTACGAGAATCCCTTCCAGTCTAAAACCACAGCAATTCCATGGGCAACAGCTTCGGGCGCAGCAGCCGGAATATTCAATTTGCCTCTTGCAAACCAAATGGTCCAAGAGTACATCCACACACCACGGACCGATAGCTCAGCTGGATAGAGTACCTGACTACGAATCAGGGGGTCGGGGGTTCGAATCCTCCTCGGTCCGCCACACAGCCCCCCCCGAATCCGGATCACTGCGCCTTTGCCGGGTTTTCCCGCGCCTTTCCGGCGCGTTGAAATGCGGACTCTCGATTCCAGACACAGGATCAGGCCGTCTCCGGCCCGCACAGATCGGGTTGGTCAGGATGTGGTGGATGCGGCCGCGGTCGAATGGTCGCCCGCCCGTCGTGGAACCGTCTGACCTCTTCCACTTGTTCGAGCGAAGATTCAATTCCGAAGCGTTTACAGGGTTCGAATCCAGTGACCTCTTGGCGCTGCGATGAAAGTGGCAGTCAAAGCCAAAAGGTGGAATGTCCTCCTCCTGACGAACAACGGGCCGAAAATTCACACCTGCCATATTTCGGCTCCAGAGCAAGCGATGCTCCGCTTCCAACACTTGAGAAGCCTTAGGAAATCAGCGCAAATCCGCATTGCCTTCAAAGCACCGCCACCAGAAGCGGGACGAGTAGGATCGTCAGCATCGCATTGAGGATCATTCCGATGCTGGCGAAGACGCCCGCAGTCTCGGAAATCTGAAAGGCGCGGGCCGTGC
>JBFIHV010000283.1:0-4061 GCA_041601595.1 Amylibacter sp.
GGTCAGCGCCGCCTCTTTCAGCATGTCGAAAATGCCGCCCATGCTGTCGGGGATCGTGCCCATGACGAAACAGTTGAACAGCGTCACCGACCGGCCGGTTCCGGCGCCGGCCAGAATCCGCCCCGCCGGCAGGAATTTGAAGTCCTCCAGCGCCGAAAAAAACTTGTCTTCCCAATCCTTTGGCTTCTTTTCGACCGACGCCAGATCGCGCGCGACCCGCCGCCAGCTGTCCTCGACCGTTTCATCCACCGGCTTTCCGCCCTCGTCCTTGAGACGATATTTCATATCCCAGATCTGCTCGGCAATGGGGGCGGCGAAACGGCTCATACGGGGTCTACCTCTGTGTATTGGAAAGAGCGTTCAGACTACGGGTTTCCGTTTGGCTGGTCAATCAAAAGAGGCTTGGACAACCCGATAAAAACCCCTACATCTAGAGTCGCGATGGTACAAAAATACATCAACTTGATAAAACTTTGCGTCGGGGCGGACAGTATCGACGATTTGGCGGACTGGCAGGCGGCGCGCATCGCCGCCGATCCGGAAAACCAGCCGATGCATGTCACCCGCATGTGGCCGAAACGCGCCGACGAACTGCTGAACGGCGGATCGCTCTACTGGGTGATCAAGGGCTCGGTGCAGGTCCGCCAGCGCGTGATCCGGCTGGAAGAGGTCATCGGCGCCGACGGCATCCGACGCTGCGGCATTGTCATGGACCCGGAACTGGTGCGCACAACCTCGGCCCTGCGCCGCCCGTTTCAGGGCTGGCGCTATCTGGCCCCCGCCGACGCCCCCGCCGACCTGCCCAGAAGCAGGACGGACGACACCCCCCTGCCCGCCGGGCTGGCCGATGCGCTGAACATTCTGGGGCTGCGCTAACCGCGCCGGAACGGTCCTGCGTCTGCCATACAGATTCCATACGGATTCCATACGCTTTCCATACGGCCTCTGCCGGGTGTCTTCTCAGACCACGGCGTGGTTGTCGATCAGCCGGGCGCGGCCGACATACGCCGCCCCGAAGATCCGCGCCGGGGTCTCGCCGACCCGTTCGACCGGCTCCAGACTTGCCGCGTCGCGACACTCGACATAGTCCACGCTGCGGAACCCCGCCTCCAGCAATCTCTTCGCCGCCGCCGCGCAAATTTCCGGCGCGAATCCGCCTGCCGCGATATCGTATGCGGCTTTGCGGAGCACGACATTCAACTGCCGGGCCACGGCCAGCTCGCCCTCGTTCAGGTAGGCATTCCGCGACGACAGGGCCAGCCCGAATTCGTCGCGGATGATCGGCCCGCCCATGATTTTTGTTGGAATATCAAGGTCTTTGGCCATACGCCGGATCACCGCAAGCTGCTGCCAGTCCTTCTCGCCGAAGATCGCGAAATCGGCCTGCGCCATGTTCAGCAGCTTCGAGACCACCAGCGTCACCCCGTCGAAATGCCCCGGCCGCGACAGGCCGCACAGCACATCGGTCAGCCCGTCCACCTCGACCCGCGTAGCGAACCCTTCGGGGTAGATTTCCTCGACCGGCGGCGCGAACACCAGATGTCCGCCGGTCTCGGCGATCATGGCGGTGTCGGCCTCGCGGTCGCGCGGATAGGCATCCAAATCCTCGCCCGCACCGAACTGCGTCGGGTTGACGAAAATCGTGGTAATCACACGATCCGCATGCCCCAGCATCCGCGTGATCAGCGACAGGTGCCCTTCATGCAGCGCGCCCATCGTCGGAACCAGTCCGACGGTCTGCCCGGCGGCGTGCCATTCGGCCACTTTCCTGCGCAGATCGGCGATGCTTTCCACGGTCCGGAGCGTCATTTGTAGACCCTTTCCGGCCAGCCGGCCTTGGCCGCAAGCGCGGCATAGGCAGCCTTCGCCTGTGCGCTCCATTTGGCGGTTTTCGACGCATAAACAGTGGCTTGCGACTTCAGCACCAAGCCGTCCGACACTACGCGCAAGTGGTTCGCCACCAGCGTTTCGCCGGTCGAGGTAATATCCGCAATCGCCTCTGCCGTCAGGTTCTTCACGGTCCCCTCCGTCGCGCCCTGGCTATCGACAAGCTGATAGTCGGCAACGCCCTTGTCGCGCAGGAATCCCCGCACCAGATTGTGGTATTTCGTGGCGATCCGCAAGCGGAAGCCATGCTCCGCGCGGAACCGCGCGGCCACCGCGTCCAGATCCTCGACACAGGTCACGTCGATCCAGGCGTTCGGCACCGCCAGCACCAGATCGGCAAAGCCGAAGCCCATGCGCTCGACCTCTGCCACGCGCGTCTGCCACAGCGGGATCTTCTCGTGGATCAGGTCTATGCCGGTGACCCCCAGATGGATGCGCCCCGCCGCCAGTTCCTTGGGAATCTCTCCCGCCGACAGCAACACCAGTTCGATATCGTTCATGCCGACCACGTGGCCCGCGTATTCGCGTTCGGAACCGGATCGCGCCAGCTCGATGCCCCGGTCCGCGAACCAATCGATGGTCTGCGACTGCAACCGCCCCTTGGACGGAACGCCCAGTTTCAACGCGCTCATTCCGCACCGCCTGACAGCGCCACCAGCGCCTCTGGATGAAACACGCCGCCGACCGCGGGAATGGAGCGTCCCTGCCCCAGGACCCGCGTCAGCGCGTCGTAGCGTCCGCCGCTGGCCAGCGTCGGTATGTCCGGACGCCCCTCGGCATAGAAGCCGAAGACAAACCCGTCGTAATATTCCATCGCGGTCAGCCCGAACTTGCCCTCGAACGGCAGGCTTTCCACGTCGATGCCCTTCGCCGAAAGCGCGTCGAGCCGCGCCGCCATGCGGTCAACAGCCGCCTTCAGAACCGGCATCTCTCCTTCGAGCAACCGGAGGCTTTGCAGCGCGGCGGCAGAGCCGGATTTCAGCGACTGAATCTGCCCCAGCAGATCGTATTCCTCGGCCGAAATCGGCGCCTCGGCAAGGTCCTCCGCCAGATCGGCGATCCGGGCCGCGATTTCTTCGACCGTGCGCAGGCCGACCAGCGGACCCGCTTGCCGGACCAATTCTTCGGCCGAGGACTGCGCTGCCGCCGCAACCAGCGCCTCGCGGCCTTCGGGGACCGGCGCGCGGCCGCCGAAACGGTCCAGCAGCTGGCGGAACCGCGCCGGACGCCAGAGGTGGCGCAGCAGCGCGGCCTTTCGGCGCTCCGTCGTTTTCAACCCATGCACGGCGGCCTGCAATATTCCGATGTCGCCCGTGGCCACGGCTATGGAGCCGAAACCGCGCCATTCGTCCAGCAGGCTGTTGAACAGGGCAAAGACCTCGGCATCCGCCGCCGCCGGATTCTTGCGGTCGAACAACTCGAAGCCGACCTGCGTGTTTTCCGGTCCGCGCGCGCTGCCTGCAAGCTGTTTGCGCCAGACAGGTCCGTTGTAGGTATAGCGCGCCGGTTCCGCGCCCTCCGCCATGTGCATCTGCACGATCGGCACCGTGAAATCAGGCCGCAGCATCTGTTCGCCCAGCACCGGATCGTGGGTCACATAGGCCCGCGCTCGGATGTCTTCGCCATAGAGGTCCAGCAGCACCTCGGCAGGTTGCAGGCTGTCGGGCTCGCGCATGATGGCGCCCGCATCCTCGAAAGACTGCTGCAGCCGCGCCGCGACCGCCTTGATCTGAGCCCGCAGCCCGTTCGTCATCAGCCTTGTCCCTTTTCGGTGCGCGCGATCATCTTGCGGACCTCGGCCACCAGATCGCCGCGGGCGATTTCCATCTGCGCCGGTTGCGCCTTCCATTCCTCGGTGGTCTCGATTTCCGCCGCAAGCCGCGCGCCCAGCGCCAGATCCTTGATCTGGACCACGCCGCGCGCCTGCTCGTCGCCGCCTTCGATCACCGCGACGGGGCTGTCGCGCTGGTCGGCGTATTTCAACTGGTTGCCGAAGTTTTTCGGGTTGCCCAGATAGACCTCTGCCCGGATGCCGGCGTTGCGCAGTTCCGCGACCATCGCCTGATAATCGCCCATGCGGTCGCGGTCCATCACGGTCACGACCACCGGACCCTTGGAAACGGAGTGGATGCGGCCCTTTTCACGCAGCGCCGCCAGCAGGCGGTCAACGCCGA
>JBFIHV010000284.1:0-4055 GCA_041601595.1 Amylibacter sp.
CACAAAATCCGAAGGCAGGCTGCAGGCCAAGGTTCGCGCCGGTTTGCCGTACAGGTTGACCGCGGCGCAGGAACGGTGCCTCAAGGAGATTCAGGCCGACATGGCGGCGCCGATCCGCATGAACCGCCTGTTGCAGGGCGACGTGGGGGCGGGAAAGACACTTGTCGCGTTCATGGCCATGCTGACGGCGACCGAGGTGGGCGGGCAAGCGGTGATGATGGCGCCGACCGAGTTGCTGGCGCGGCAGCATCTTGCCTCGCTGCAACCGCTTGCGGAAAAAGCGGGCGTCGTTCTGGAAATCCTGACAGGGCGGGACAAGGGCAAGGAACGGCAACGCAAGTTGCAGGCGATCGCCGAAAACAAGATCCAGATTCTGGTGGGTACCCATGCCGTGTTCCAAAAGGATGTGGTTTACGCCGACCTGCGTCTGGCGATTGTCGACGAGCAGCACAGGTTCGGGGTGCGCCAGCGGATGGAGCTCGGCGCCAAGAATGCGGCGGTCGACGTGCTGGTGATGACCGCCACGCCGATCCCGCGGTCGCTGACGCTGGCGCATTACGGAGATATGGACCTGTCGATACTGGACGAGAAACCTCCGGGCAGGGTGCCGATCACGACGGCTCTGGTGTCGGACGCACGGATTTCGGAAGTGGTCGAACGTCTGCGCGCAGCGATCCGGCAGGGGCGTCAGGCCTATTGGGTCTGCCCGCTGGTCGAGGAAAGCGAGAGCGTCGATCTGGCCGCCGCGACCGACAGGTTCCAGAAATTGCGCTCTGCGCTCGGGGACGATGTGGTCGGGCTGGTGCACGGCCAGATGCCGAACGCGGACCGCGACGCGGCCATGGAACGGTTCCAGTCGGGCGAAACCAAGGTGCTGGTCGCCACCACGGTGATCGAGGTCGGCGTCGATGTGCCCAATGCTACAATCATTGTGATCGAACGGGCCGACCATTTCGGTCTGGCCCAGCTTCACCAGTTGCGGGGCAGGGTCGGGCGCGGGACCGAAGCCTCGACCTGCCTGTTGCTCTATTCCGCGCCGCTGGGCGAAACTGCCCGCGCGCGCCTGTCGGTAATCCGCGAAACCGAGGACGGGTTCAAGATAGCCGAGGAAGACCTGCGCCTGCGCGGGGCCGGCGACCTGCTGGGTCTGGCCCAGTCCGGTTTGCCGAGGTTCCAGATCGCCGATCTGGAACATCAGGGCCATCTGCTGCAAGTCGCGCATGACGACGCGAAACTGCTGCTCGCGCAAGACGAAACCCTGAAATCGGAACGCGGACAGGCCGTCAGGACGCTTTTGTACCTGATGCAGCAGGACCGGGGAATTCTATTATTATCAGTCGGTTAGGCTGAAGGCGTCGCGCGTTGATGCCGTTATGTTCACTTATGTTCCTAAAAAGTTCTTTACAGAATGATTCCAATATGGAACAAATAGGAAACATACAGGACAGCAACCGCAGGAGCCAGGAGTATGAAAAACGTTTTTGACTTGATTATGCGTTCGCCCCAGTCGGCGGTGGAGGACATCGTGGGACTGACCGCGATTGCCATCATGTTAATGGTCGCCCTGCATATCCCGTCTGTTCTGTAGCCCGTTTCGCCTTAGGTCGGGAGGCGCACCTACTTGCCGCGCCTCGTTCCCGTCTGGAACCCGGACCCTCTGCCTCTCGCACTTGGTCCTGCCCAATCGACCTACCAACTTTGACACCGCACCCCTGACCGGGTCGCGGTGTTTTTTTATTTGTGCAGGTATTTCAGGGCCTCGAGCGTGGCGTCGAAGGCCAGCAGGATCGAGGCGTGCCGGTTATTGTATTTCTCTGCCGGCAGCAGAACCTCGAGGTCCTGAAACGGCGGGTCGGGGACAACCCTGCTGCCCTTGAGCATGGCATAGAGCTGATCGCGGGCTTGCTGGATCTCTGCTTCGGTCCGCCCGATGACGTTGGCCCCCAGAATGGAGGCGGAGGTCTGGCCAAGCGCGCAGGCCTTCACGTCCTGACCGTATTCCGTGATCCACTCTCCGTCCGTCTTGATGTCCACCGTAACGGTCGATCCGCAGAGCGGCGAGCGTTTCCGGACCGTGGCGTCAGGGTTTTCCAGCCGGTCCGTCAGCGGTATATCCGCCGCCAGCGCCAGAATGCGCTGTGAATAGAGTTTCATCATATCGTCGGCGGCATTCATCGACACGGACCTTTCATGTTCGGCTGCGAGTCTCTAGATAGGACTGAATCGCAGACAGTAAAACCCGGTAATGAGCAGATTATGGCGAAATTCGAGATAGACAGCTTAAAATTCGACGACAAAGGCCTGATCCCGGCGATTGCCCAGCAGGACGGCTCGGGCGAGGTGCTGATGATGGCGTGGATGAACCGAACGTCAATCCTCGAAACGCTGCGCACCGGTCACGTCACCTATTGGTCGCGCTCGCGGCAGGAATTGTGGCGCAAGGGCGCGACATCCGGTCACGAACAGCGGCTGGTGTCGTTCCGTGTCGATTGCGACCGGGATTGCCTGTTGCTGATCGTGGACCAGACCGGACCGGCTTGTCACACCAATCGCCGGAACTGTTTTTACACGGAACTGCGGGACGGCTCGGAAATCGAATTGTTGCAGCCGGAAGAATAGGGCGGTTTACAGCCCGACCAGCGCCAGAACCTCTGCCGGAGACAGGCCCGCTTCGCGATAGCTGCGGATCGAGCGCGCGTCATCGCGTTTGGCCAGACGTTTGCCCACCTCGTCGCGGATCAGCCGGTGGTGGTGATAGACGGGAACCGGCAAGTCCAGCAATGCCTGCAACAGCCGGTGGATCTGCGTCGCCGGGGCCACGTCCATCCCGCGGGTGACATGGGTTATTTCCTGCGCCGCGTCATCGACGACGACCGCAAGGTGATAGGAGGTGCCGATATCCTTGCGCGCCAGAACGATATCGCCGCATCCTTCGATCAGCGCCTCGGCCGACAGGTCGATCTGCACCGTCTCGCCGCTTCCGGTCTCGGAATAGGACAGCCTGGCGACCTCAGCCGCGCCGCCAAGAAAATCAATGGCCCTGCGCATCGACAATCGCACGGCATCCGTATCGGTTTTTTCCGACATCGGACGGTTTTCGCAGGTGCCGGGATAGACGAGGCCGTCTGGTCCGACGGCCGGTTCGTGCCCCTCTTGCGGGGCGCTCAACGCGGCGGAGATATCCTTGCGGGTACAGCGGCAGGGGTAGCAGAGGCCCATTGCGGCCAGCCGGTCCAGCGCCTGTTCATAGACCGCCATCCGCTCCGACTGCCGCATCACCGGGGTCGGCCAGGACAGGCCAAGCCAGTGCAGGTCCTCGAAAATCGCCTGTTCGAATTCCGGTTTGCAGCGTGGCTGGTCTATGTCCTCGATCCGCAGCAGAAACTCGCCGTCCGCTGCTTGCGCGGCACGCCAAGCGGTCGCGGCGGAAAAGGCGTGGCCGATGTGCAGCAACCCGGTGGGCGAGGGGGCAAAGCGCTGTCGCATCGGCGTGGTCACGCCTGTTGCAGCCAGTCCGACCAATCGATTTTCGCGCGGTCGGTATAGGCCTTGTAACGGTCCTTGCGGCCCCGGCGGCCGGATTTGGCGTTGTCCAAAGGCGGGAACAGGCCGAAGTTCACGTTCATCGGCTGGAATGTCTTGGCGTCGGCCCCGCCGGTAATATGTGTCACCAAGGCCCCCATGGCCGTGGTGTTCGGCGGCGCGTTGATCGGTTTGCCGAGCTGCGAAGCCGCCGCCATCCGACCCGCCAGCAAGCCCATCGCGGCGCTTTCCACATAGCCTTCGACGCCGGTGATCTGGCCCGCGAAGCGGATATGCGGCGCGGATTTCAGGCGCATCTGGTCATCGAGCAGTTTCGGCGAGTTGATGAATGTATTGCGGTGGATGCCGCCCAGCCGCGCGAAGCTCGCGTTCTCCAACCCGGGGATCATTTGCAGAACCCTGGCCTGTTCGCCGTATTTCATCTTGGTCTGGAACCCGACGATGTTGAACAGCGTGCCCAGCGCGTTGTCGCGCCGCAACTGCACGACCGCGTAGGGTTTCACGTCCGGCGC
>JBFIHV010000285.1:0-4033 GCA_041601595.1 Amylibacter sp.
ATGCCGATGTTCCAGGCGCTGAAACTCTGCCCCGAGGCGGTGGTGATCCGCCCGCGCATGGAGGTCTATGCCGAAGTGTCGCGCCAGATCAGGGCGATGATGCAGGACCTGACGCCGGTGGTCGAACCGCTGTCGCTGGACGAGGCTTTTCTGGACCTGACCGGAACCGAGCGGCTGCACCACGCCTCGCCCGCCAAATCCATGGCGCGGCTGGTCAGGCGGATGCAGGACGAACTGGGCCTGTCCGGCTCGGTCGGGCTGTCGCACAACAAGTTCCTGGCCAAGATGGCGTCGGATTTCGACAAGCCGCGGGGCTTTTCCCTGATCGGCGCGGCGGAAACCGAATCGCTGCTGGCGCCGAAGCCGGTGAAGCTGATCTGGGGCGTCGGCGCGGCGATGCAGGCCCGTCTGGAGCGCGACGGCATCCGCACCTTCGCCGACCTGCGCCGCCGCGACCGCGCCGACCTGAACGCCGCCTACGGGTCGATGGGGGACCGGCTCTGGCATCTGGCGCGCGGACAGGACAGCCGCCGGATTCAACAGAGCGCCAACCTCAAGAGCATCTCGAAGGAGACCACGTTCTTCGACGACATTTCCGACATCGACCGGCTGGACGGCTTTCTGTGGCGGCTGGCCGAACAGGTGTCGGACCGCGCCAAGGCCAAAGAGAAATCCGGCCGGATCGTCACACTGAAGGTCAAGCGCGCCAACCACCAGAGCCTGACGCGGCGTCTGTCGTTGCGCGAGCCGACACAGAGCGCCCAGCGCATCTACGACACGGCGCGCCCGATGCTGGCCGAGGTCATGGACAAGGCCCCGTTCCGCCTGATCGGCGTCGGTATCAGCGAATTGCATTCCGCCGCCGAGGCCGACCAGTTCAACGACCTTCTGGAGCAGGACAAGGCCGCCAAGGCCAGGGCCGAGCGCGCGACCGACGCGATCCGCCAGCGATTCGGCAAGGACGCGATCCTCAAGGGCCGCGCCCTGCGCTGAAGGACGCCTCCGCTATTCCGCCGCCAGACCCACCTGCGGCATCGCGATCTCGCAGATCTGCCGGACCACCGCCGTCAGGCGACGTTTGGTGTTGGCGTATTCGCTGGTCGTGCAGATCGTGGCCTCGTTCATATAGAGGCTCCGGTCGATCTCTATCTGGATCGCGTGCTGACCGGCAGCCGGTCGGCCGTAGGCTTGGGTAATATAGGCGCCGGCGAAGGGAGAGTTGCGCACGACCGAGAAACCTTCCTGACGGAAGATCGCCTCGATCCGGTCGACATAGGCCTTGCCGCAGGACGCGCCGAACCTGTCGCCGAGCACGACCTGCGGCCGTACCGCGCCCTCGGCGCGGCCGTGGTTGACCGCCTCGCTCGGCATCGAGTGGCAATCGATCAGCAGCACCTCGCCGAACGCCGCCCGCGCCTGCTGCAACAACTGCTGCAAGCGCGCGTGATAGGGCTTGTAGTATGTCTCCAGCCGTTCGATCGCCTCGTCATAGTGTATCTTGCCCGACTGGATCGCCCGTCCTTCCGACACCACGCGCGGGATCACGCCCAGACCCGAGGCGACACGCGCATTCGGGCGGCCGCGCGCAACGCCCCGGATGATCGCCGGGTCCAGATCCTCGATCGACCGGTTCAGATCGACATAGGCCCGCGGCGCAGAGGCCGCGATCAGCGGCGCGCCGAAATCCGGGGCGGCGCCGAACAGGTCCTCGACAAAGGCATCCTCGGAACTGCGCAGGGCGCGGTCGTCCAGCAGGCTGGAGCGCAGGAAAGCGGCCGGATAGTCGCGCCCGCTGTGGGGCGAACTGAAGACAACGGCGCTGGTCAGCCGCTTCGGTTCCCGCAGATAGTATTCAATCGGTGTCATGTCAGACTTCTTTTGCCACAATAAGAAAGAATAATGAACTGAAAACCACTTGAACAGGGCGCGGAACCCTTCTATAGAGCGCGTCTACGAAGGCTGTCTTTGGACGGTTTCTGTTTCAGGGCGTATAGCTCAGCGGGAGAGCACTTCGTTGACATCGAAGGGGTCACTGGTTCAATCCCAGTTACGCCCACCATCCCCACATCGGGGTCTGAAACAAACCTGGCGCCCGGCTGTTCGGTCGCGCCGCGAAAAAAGGAGAAGGCCATGAAGGTCAGAAACTCACTTCGCTCGCTCAAGGCGCGTCACCGCGATTGTCGTGTTGTCCGTCGCAAGGGCCGCGTTTACGTGATCAACAAAACCCAGGGCCGCTACAAAGCGCGCCAAGGCTGATCACCCCAAGGTTTCTTTAAAAACGCCGCTGCCAGTCAGCGGCGTTTTTATTTGCGCGTATTCCGCCGCGGGCGTCCCTTAAAACCGGATTGTCAGGATCAGCCGCGACAGGGTGCTTCTGTCCATATAGCCCGTAACCGGCAGGCCGGCGCTGCTCTGGTAGTTGCGAATCGCCCGCCGGGTCTTGTCGGTCGGCGTGCCGTCGATCGGCCCGGGATCGAGTCCCTCCCGCTCCAGCTTGCGCTCGATCAGCAGCCACGCCTGCGTGTTCAGTCCCAGCCGTTGCTCCTCGCGCTGCGCCTCGTTCAGCCGGTCGCGGTCCTTCGCGTCCCGACGCAGCGCCTCGATGCGTTCCCGGGCGGTCGCCGCGAACAGGCCGTTCGGATATCTGGCGAGGTAATCCGCATAGGCGGCCTCGGTTCCGATGGCTTCCGCCCGCTGCCAGGCGGTGCGTTCCGGCCCCTGGCTCTGTTCGACCCGCGCACGCTCTATCGCGTCCAGATCCCGGCGCGCCTCTTCTGCATAGATGCCGTCGGGATAGTTGCGCAGATAGACCCTCAGGTCGGCCTCCTGCCCGCTGGCGCCGGTCTGGTTCCAGAACCGGATATCGGCCTGCCGCTGCTCTTCGGCCTTGCGCCGCGCCTCTTCGGCCAGCTGCTCGCTGCGAACCTGGGCCTGCTCCCGCAACAGCTCCAGCTGGCGACGGTTCAGATAACCGGTCGACGGAAAGCGGTTGTCCACCTGCCACCGGCTGATCGCGTTGCGCGTGGCCGGTCCGAACACCCCGTCCACGCCGCGCGGATCGTGTTCGAGGATCGTCAGGTCGCGCTGGATCTGCTTGCGGTCCTCGCGGCTGAGGTCGAGGTCGATCTCGGCCTGTTCCTCAATGCTGACCTGCGGCTCCTTTTCGCCTCGTTGCATTTCGCTGATCTTGATTCGCGCCAGTTCGGCATAGGCCCCCGAAGGATAGCGGCTGAGGAAATCCTCGTAGCCGGCAACCGTGTTCTGGGTCTCGGCGATGCGCCAATAGGCCACTTCGCGCGCATCCGCATCGCTGACGGGCAGTTCGGCGGACGCATCGCGCCCCGGAGCCAGAGTCGAGAATTTCGAAACATAGCCCGCCACCGCGATCTCCTCGTCCAGAGTCTCGACAACGCTGGCCGTGGTGGCATCGACGGCCAGAAAACCGGATTTCAACACTTCGGCCAGCTTCGACGGCGGCCCGCTGGCAAGCAACACGCCCTGCGGCACCGTCACCGGCCCCAGTCCGGGCGTCAGGCCCGCGATGCCGGGAAATCCGGGTTCGCCGCCAAAGAATCCGCCCCTCCCGTCATTGTATCCGACGAACATCGCCGCGCCGCCGGCATGCTCCGCCATGATGGACAGGAAGGACGACAGCGACGGCGCCTGCAACTGGATGGTAATCGGTTTCGGGTCTTTCAGGTCGGTCGGCGTCAGAAAGGTCTCGGTGCCGTTGTTGAGGACATGACCGGCGAAAATCACGATCAGGCGGTCGGCCTCGGCGGCATCGTCGCCGAAATTGGTCAGGATCGTCCGCAGGTCGTCGCGGGTGGCGTTCTGCGCCTTGTGCACACGGTATCCGGCGTCGGCCAGCGCCTTGTCCAGATCGCGGACGCGCCCCGCATCCTTCGCGCTTACGGTGTTCTGGTACCGGCTGTTGCCGATCACCAGCGCCAGATTCTCCGCCAGCGCGGCACCTGCCTCCCAGGCCAATGCAAAAACCGCGATCGCGGCGGCTGCCCCGGAACGCCCAACA
>JBFIHV010000286.1:0-4032 GCA_041601595.1 Amylibacter sp.
GCCCGCGACTGGGCCGGCGACTACGGCGACCGTCTGCTCCTGATTCAGGGCGAATTCGCGCATCTCGACCGGTTGGCGCAGGCCAATGGCGTGGACGCGCTGGACGGCGTGGTGCTGGACATCGGCGTGTCCTCCATGCAGATCGATCAGGCCGAGCGCGGCTTTTCCTTCATGAAGGACGGACCGCTGGACATGCGGATGTCGCAACAGGGGATGTCAGCGGCCGATGTCGTCAATCTGGCCGAAGAGTCCGATCTGGCCGACGTCCTGTTCCAGTTCGGCGAAGAGCGCGCCTCGCGCCGGATCGCCCGCAACATCGTCAAGGCCCGCGCCACCGCGCCGATCGTGACGACAGGGCAACTCGTCGAAATCATCGAGAAATCATTGCCGCGCCCGAAACCGGGGCAGGTTCATCCCGCCACCCGCACCTTTCAGGCGTTGCGCATTGCCGTCAACGACGAGCTGGGCCAGCTGGTGCAGGGCCTGATGGCGGCGGAGCGCATTCTGGCCGAAGGCGGGTTGCTGGTCGTGGTGACGTTCCATTCGCTGGAGGACCGGATCGTCAAGCGGTTCATTCAGGCCCGCAGCAGCGGCGGCGGCGGCGGCAGCCGGCACATGCCCGAGCAGGCCGTCATCGAGCCGCGATTCGAGAAAGTCACGCGGAAGGCCATAGTGGCGGACGCGGAAGAAATGGCGGCCAACCCGCGCGCGCGGTCTGCCAAGCTGCGCGTGGCGCGCCGTCTGTCGGCGCCTGCCGGGGATATTGACCCCGCCGAGCTGGGATTGCCCGAATTTGATTTGAAGAGGTTGAAGTGATGCGTATTTTTCTGTTGCTGGCCTGCTGCGCCATTACCATTTCGGCGGCCTATTGGGCCTATAACGAGAATTACCGGACGCAGGCCGCGCTGAAACGGATCAACCGGCTGCAGGTCGAGATCGCCAACGAGCGCGAGGCGATCTCGGTTCTGAACGCGGAATGGGCCTATCTGAACCGGCCCGAGCGGCTGCGCGATCTGGTCGACCTCAATTTCGGCGACCTGTTGCTGGTGCCGCTGTCCTCCGACCATTTCGGCGAAACCGAGAATATCGCCTATCCCCGCCAGCGCGAGATCACGGTCATGGATCCGATCGACGTGCAGGGCGTACTGGAGGAGCAGAAACAATGATCCGCACCCCTCTGCGCCCGCTGGCCCGCGTACTGGACGCCCGTGAAAAGGGCGAAAACCCCGACGTCATCGAGGCGCAGGAACGCGCCAAGCGCAATCAGGCGATCCAGTCGAAAATCCGCCACCGTGCGGAGTTCCGTCTGCTGGTCCTCGGCGTCGCGTTCTTTCTGGCCTTCGGGACCATCGGCACGCGCATGGCGATCCTTGCCTCCAGCGAACCGCAGGAACCGCAGTCGACCGCCAGCGGATCGCGCATTCTGAACCAGCGCGCCGACATCGTCGACCGCAACGGCGTCGTGCTGGCGACCAACCTGGCGACCACGGCGCTCTATGCCCAGCCGCCCCTGATGGTCGATCCGGAAAAGGCCGCCAACAGCCTTGCCGACCTTTTCCCCGATCTGGACCGCAAGCGCCTGATCTCCGATTTTACCGGCGGCAAGCGGAAATTCCTCTGGGTGAAGAAAAAGCTCAGCCCGGAACAGCGTCAGCAGGTGCATGATCTGGGCGAGCCCGGCCTGATGTTCGGCCCGCGCGAGATGCGGCTCTACCCCAACGGGCGACTGGCGGCGCATATCCTCGGCGGCGCCAGTTTCGGCAAGGAAGGCGTCAATTCGGCAGAGGTGATCGGCGTTGCCGGTGTCGAAAAGCAGTTCGACGAACTGCTGCGCAGCCCTGCCATGGACGGCGGCGCGCTGGAGCTGTCGATCGATCTGACGGTGCAATCGACGCTGCGCTATGTCCTTGGCGGCGGCATGAAGCTGATGCAGGCCAAGGGGGCCGCGGCGGTCCTGATGGATGTCCATACCGGAGAGATCCTGTCCATGGTGTCCCTGCCGGATTTCGACCCGAACAACCGGCCGCTGCCGCCGGTTTCGGGCGATCCGTCGCAAAGCCCGCTGTTCAACCGCGCGGCGCAGGGCGTCTACGAGCTCGGATCGACCTTCAAGCTGTTCGCCGCCGCGGCCTCGCTGGAGCGCGGCCTGGTGGATATGGATACCATGATCGATACCTCTGGCCCGATGCGCTATGGCAGATTCAGGATCAGTGATTTCCACGATCTGGGGCCGGAACTGTCGGTGCGGGACGTGATCGTGAAATCCTCCAACGTGGGCACCGCGCGCATGGCGCTGGCCGCGGGCGGTTCGGTGCAGAAAGCGATGCTGGGCGACCTGGGATTCTTCGAGGTTGTGCCGGTGGAACTGGGCGAGGCGAACAACACGCCGCCGCTGTTTCCCAAGAAATGGTCCGAAATCTCGACCATGACGATCTCTTACGGCCACGGTATCGCCGCGACGCCGCTGCATCTGGCGGCGGCCTATTGCACCCTGGTGAACGGCGGTTTCAGGGTCAGACCGACACTGCTGCGGCAGGACGGAACGGCCGCCGACCGCGAACAGGTTCTTTCGACCAGAACCTCCGACCAGATGCGCGAGATGCTGCGGCAGGTCGTGGTGCGCGGCACCGCCAGCTTGGGCGAGGTGCCGGGTTACGAGGTGGGCGGCAAGACCGGAACGGCCAACAAGCCGAAGCCCACCGGCGGTTATTACGACAAGCGGGTTATCGCCACTTTTTCCGGCGCCTTTCCGATGTCGAATCCCAAATACGTTCTGGTGGTGACGCTGGACGAACCCTCGATCGACGCCTATGGCGAGGAACGCCGCACGGCGGGCTGGACCGCGGTTCCGGTCGCCGCTGAAATCATCACACGGCTTGCGCCGATACTGGGTCTGCGTCCGGCAGTTGAAGCGGCCGACACAATGGATTACACGCAGGCCAGGAACTGACCAGAGGAACCGCCGCGATGGCACCGAACGCCGCCAACAGATGCAGGATCAGCGACCTTGGACTGTCGGTGACCCTCGGCGCGGGCGACGACGGGACCGAGATCACCGGCCTCTGCGTCGACAGCCGCAAGACCAGACCGGGCGACCTGTTCGCGGCGCTGCCGGGCACCAAGGTGCATGGCGGCGAATTCATCCAGTACGCGCTGCGCATGGATGCCGCCGCGGTTCTGACCGATGCCGAGGGGCTGGACATCGCCCGCCGTCAGGTCGGAGACCTCAAGGTCCCCTTCATCGTCGTCGCGGACCCGCGCCGCGCGCTGGCGCTGGCCGCCGCGCGTTTCTACGGAAAGCAGCCTGCGACCATGGTTGCGGTGACAGGCACCAACGGCAAGACCTCGGTCACCAGCTTCCTGCGCCAGATATGGGAGGCGCTGGGCAAGACCGCCGTCAACATCGGCACCGCCGGCGTGCATGGCGCGGTTTCGGCCCCGCTGGACGCCACCACGCCCGAGCCGATCACCCTGCATGCGCTGTTGCGCGATCTGGCCGAACAGGGCGTCACCCACGCGGCCATGGAGGCCAGCAGCCACGGGCTGGCGCAGCGCCGGCTTGACGGGGTCTATCTGACCGCTGCCGGATTCACCAATTTCACGCAGGACCACCTGGATTACCACGCCAGCTTCGAAGACTACTTCGCCGCCAAGGCCGGACTTTTCGACCGCGTGCTGCCGCCCGAGGGCACGGCGGTGCTGAACATCGACGATCCGAAGGCCGCCGACCTGATCGCCATCGCGGAGCGGCGCGGGCAGGACGTGATCACCGTGGGGTCCGACGAGGCCACCGACATCCGGCTGATCGCGACGCGGGCCGACGCCACCGGTCAACAGGTCCGGTTTTCCTGGCAGGGCGAGACGCGACAGGTCTATCTGCGGCTGATCGGCAGCTTTCAGGCGGAAAACGTGCTGATGGCCGCCGGGCTGGCGATTGCCGGCGGCGCCGCGGCGCGGGTGGTGTTCGACACGCTGGACGAACTGGAGACCGTGCCCGGACGCATGCAACTTGCCGCGACGCGGCAGAACGGC
>JBFIHV010000287.1:0-4021 GCA_041601595.1 Amylibacter sp.
AAGAACCGCGCCGAGAACCTGATGATCGTCGATCTGCTGCGCAACGACATTTCGCGGATATCGGCGCCGGGCACGGTTGCGGTGCCGGAACTGTTCACCGTCGAGACCTATGCCACCGTGCACCAGATGACGTCCCGCGTGCAGGCGCAGACCCTGCCGGGCACGACCGTAGGCCAGATGTTCCGCGCGCTGTTCCCCTGCGGTTCCGTCACCGGCGCACCCAAGATCCGCGCCATGCAGGTCATCCGCGAGCTGGAACCGGAGCCGCGCGAGATTTATTGCGGCTCGATCGGCTGGATCGCCCCGGACGGCTCGGCCAGCTTCAATGTTGCCATCCGCACGCTTTCGCTGTTCGATGACCGTCAGGTGACGCTGAATGTCGGCGGCGGCGTGGTCTATGACAGTACCGCCGAGGCCGAATACGAGGAGGCGCTTTGGAAAGCCCGCTATACGAAACTGCCGGTCCGGACCTGAAGGTCATCGAAACCCTCCGCTACGGGGGGGAGGACGGCTTCGTCCGTCTGGATCTGCATGTGGCGCGCGCGGCGCGCACCTGCGCGCGGTTGCGTTTTCCGTTCGACGCTCAGGCGATGCGGGGCAAGTTGAAAGCCGCCGTCGGCGACACGCCCGCCAGATGCCGCGTTACCATCGACCGTAGCGGCGAAATCACCGTCGAAACCGCGCCTCTGGCACCGGCAAAAGACCTGTGGCGCGTTTCCGTGGCGTCAGAAACCCTGACCAGCAACGACCCGTGGCTCGCGCTGAAAACGACGCGGCGGGAGGTCTATGACCGCGCCCGCGCGGCGATGCCCGACGGCGCGGACGAGGTAATTTTCCTGAACGAGCACGGCGCGCTCTGCGAAGGGTCGATCACCAACATATTCGTGCCGCGCGGCGACGTCCTGCTGACACCGGCGCAGGCCTGCGGGCTGCTACCGGGCGTCTTGCGGCAGGAGTTGCTGGAAACGGGTCGGGCGCAAGAGGCTTGGCTGACGCTGGAAGACCTGCAATCGGAGCAGGGCTTTTTCGTCGGAAATTCGCTGCGCGGACTGATCCGCGCGAAGTTGCTTTGACATCGCCGAACTCCGTTTTACACTGGACAGGTGTCAACGAATTACCGGATCGGCGAGGATCGTATGCATAAAGGCAATATTCGGATTGCTGCCCTGTGGTTGGCCCTGACGGCGCTGCTGTGGTCACCGGCGGCCTTCGCCGCCGAACCGTCGCGCGGCGCGGCGATGCTGCGGCTGCTGGGTTTCGACACTGCAATCATCGGTTTCGTCGAAGAGGTCAAACGCACCGATCCGGGCCTGACCTCCGACGACCGGGAATTCGACGCAGCGCGAAAGGCCGTCGCAGACCGCGTCTTCCAGCCGGAAATTCTGTTCCGGGCCGTCGCGGCGCTGGTGGACGGTAAATTCAACGACGCCGAATATGATGCGCTCGACGCCTATTTCTCGCAAGGCGTCGGCCTTCGGGTGACAGAGGCCGAAAAATACGCCCAGTCGCCTGAAAACGCCGCCGAAATCGAGGCCGAAACCCCCGGTATCATTGAGGACCTGCTGGCCAATAATCCCGAGAGGCTGGACCAGATAGAACAGATGATCGAGGCCACGGATGTGGTCGGTTCGGGCACCGCCATGGCCATGAATTTGGGCTATGCGATGATTTCGGGCATGGCCAGCGCCGGCGAGCTGCCGGGCGGGTTCACCGATGACCAGATCCTGATGATGCTCAACGCCCGTCGCGACCAGATCGAGGCAGAGGTCTTCAACAACGCGGTTCTGTCCGCCGCCTTTACATATCGCGGTATCCCGAATGCCGATATGGCGGATTATCTGGTTTTTCTGCAAAGCGATCTGGGGCGCAAGCTGTACAGCGTTATGGAAAGCGCGCAGGTCGAGGTGCTGACGGCCGCCTCGCGGAAATTCGGCCATGAACTCATGGTGCTCAGCAATGTGCGCGAGTTGTAGGGCCGGATTTGGCCTAAACCCGGGACCTAAAAGAGTGGTTTAGGCCCGTGGGTCAATTGTTTCGCAAGGAATTTGCCTGAATGGTCGGTGCATGACAGCAACCGGTACCGGGACAGTAGACGAGTACCTTTCGTAACGGAGTAAGACAATGAAACTTGCATTTATGACGACGGCGGCCATCCTGGCTTCAACGACTTTCCTGTCGGCGCAGACATTTACCGAAAAAGTAATCGCAAAACTGCAGGAGCAGGGCTTCGAAATCACCGAAGTCGAAACGGGAAACGGCCTGATCAAGGTCGAGGCGATGCGCAACGGCAAGGAACGTGAACTGGTTTATGACAGCCAGTCCGGTGAATTGCTGAAAGACGAGTATGATGGCGAAGACCAGATCGACGACGATGAAGACGACGACGATGATGAAGACGATGACGACGACGAAGACGATGACGACGATGATGAAGACGATGACGACGACAGCGGCGACGACGACGACAGCTAAACGGATCATGGCAACCGCAAGGCTTACAGGGTCTTGCGGAACCCAGGTTTCGAACCGATAAGGATAAGACGAGAGCTGGGCCGTTCGGCCCGGCTTTGATCATGGAAACGGATGTCATGTTAAGGCATATCAAGATAATTCTGGTCGTGCTGCTCGCGGTCGCCGCCGTTCCGGCGTTCTCCGGCGAGGCTTCTCCGGTCGAAACAGTCGCGTCGGAACTGGCCGATCAGGGCTATGAGGTCGCGAGGGTCAGCAAGACTTTTTGGGGGCGCGTGAAAATCGTTGCGCGAAAGGACGATCTGGAACGCGAAGTCATCCTCAACCCCAATACCGGCGAAATCCTGCGGGATCTGGTGCGCCGGCGGAGGACCGGCCAGGGATCTGACGGTTCCGGCGCGTTCGGCGATGCGGAGGATGACGATGACAAGGACGACGACAAATCCGCTGACGACTCGTCCGGCGGTGACGAACCGGATGAGGCTGACGAGTCGGACGATGCCGACGACCCCGATGAGGACGATGAACCGGATGACAATTGAACGACCGGAAGGCCGCCAAGGCCTTTGACTGGTCGCGAGCACCGGATATATGACTTCTCTGAAGGCGAAAGAAACAAGGGGACCAAACTGTCATTCCTTTCGGGCAATAGAAAACTGAAATACGCCATAGCAGCTCTGGTTGCGGTTCAGGCGTTCTTTTCTCTCCTGTTCTTGTATGATTTGCTGCAAAGCCTCTTCAGCTTGCGTGCGGAACCCCTGTCGTGGGAAATGCACGAGGCGCTGGAACTGGCCGGCGTGCTGGGTCTGCTGCTGGGGTTTCTTCTGGGGATCATGGTCCTGCGCAAGGTGCGTCAGGAAGTCAATCATGTAAGTTCCAGGCTGCGGGTCGCCTCGCAGGGGTTTTTCGATCTGGTGCAGGACGAATTCACGCGATGGCAACTCAGCCCCTCGGAACGCGATATCGCGATGTATATACTGAAGGGCATGAGCAACGCCGAAATTGCCGACATGACCGGCAAGAAGCAGGGCACGATCAAGGCCCAGTGCAACGCCGTCTTTCGCAAGACAGGGATGTCAAACCGCAGCCAGTTCACCAGTTATTTTATCGAGATCCTGATGCAGGAACCCTTGAACGATCGCAAGAAGGCGGCAGAGTAGCCGTGATTTTATGGCCCTTTGAGGCGCGTCGGGCTTGACAATGGCCTGCCAACCCTGTGTATCGGCGCGAGAGTTTCAAACCCCCGGAAAGGGCCGCAAATGCACAGCTACCGCAGCCATACCTGCGCCGCACTCAATGCTTCCAACGTCGGTCAGACCGTCCGCTTGTCGGGCTGGGTGCATCGCGTCCGCGATCACGGCGGTTTGCTGTTCATCGACCTGCGCGACCACTATGGCATGACCCAGGTGCTGGCCGACCCCGACAGCCCTGTCTTTTCCGAGATCGAAAAGGTCCGCTCCGAATGGGTGATCCGCATCGACGGCACCGTCAAGGCGCGGGATCCCGAGCTGGTGAACCCGAAAATCCCGACCGGCGAGATCGAGGTCTTCGT
>JBFIHV010000288.1:0-3959 GCA_041601595.1 Amylibacter sp.
GAATGCCGCGAAACAGATGGGGATGCCGGTCGGACCGCTGCAACTGACCGACGAGATTTCCATCGACCTGTCCGTGAAAATCGCCAAGGCCACCAAGGCCGCGATGGGCGACGCCTACCCCGAAAGCCCGGCCGATAGCGTGATATTCAGGATGGCCGAGGACGGGCGGCTGGGCCGCAAATCCAAGGCGGGGTTCTATGCCTATGACGACAAGGGCCGGCGCACGGGCCTTTGGGACGGCCCGGCCGACTACTGGCCGGTGTCCGAGGATCAGCCGGACGTGACCGAGGTGCAGCACCGCCTGATCATGTCACAGGTTCTGGAGGCCATCGGCGCGCTAGACGAAAACGTGCTGCTGGACATCCGCGAGGGCGACGTCGCAGCCATTCTCGGCTGGGGTTTCATGCCCTGGTCCGGCGGCCCGTTCAGCTGGCTCGACATCATCGGAACGCCGAGAGCCGTGGAAATCTGCGACGCCCTGACCGCCGCGCACGGACCGCGTTTCGCCGCGCCGCAATCGCTCCGCAACCTGGCGGCCACCGGCAAGGGCTATTACAACCGCTTCGGCGCAGCCGCCGACGCGGCCTGAATTCAGGCCGAAATTCCCCGTAACCGCTGGCAAGGCGGTTGCGGTTCGTGTATCGTTGCCGCAAAGGACCGATAAGGTCTTGCCGTAGGGGCATACAGGCGATGACAGCACTCGAACAATATGACCGGCTGGAAAGCATCGGACTCTGGAAGGACTCCGCCGATGCCCAGCGCCGCGAGGTCATTGTTTCGTTCGGTAATGCCTCGCTGGTCCTGTCCGACAAGAACGAGAACCCCCTGACGCACTGGTCGCTGGCCGCTGTCCGGCGCGTCCGCAAGGACGGGTCTGCCGTGACTTTCGCACCCGATGGCGAAACCGAGGAAACGCTCGAGATCGACGACGATCTCATGGTCAAGGCGATCGAGACCATCCAGTCCCGCCTGCGCCGCGGCCTGCCGAAACCTGGCCGCGTCCGCTGGGTGATCGGCGGCGGCATCACCGCCGTGGTGCTGGCGCTGGCGCTGTTCTGGTTTCCCGCCGCCATCGCGCGCTATGCCGCCAGTATCGTGCCGGACGCGAAGGCCGAACAGATCGGGCGGCAGGTTCTGCGCCATGTCACCGAGTTCTCCGGCGAGACCTGCTCCTCGCAATTGGCCAACGATGCGCTGGGTTTGTTGGAGAACCGCCTGATCGGCACAAGATCCAATCACGTTCTGATTCTGGAACTGGGCGCGCGCAACAGCAGCCACCTTCCGGGCGGATTGATCCTGATAAACCGCCGTCTGCTCGAGAACTTCGACGATCCCGAGATTGCGGCGGGATTCATTATTCTGGAGCGTGCGATCGAGGACGAAAACCCGCCTCTGCTGGCCCTGTTTTCGTCGATGAGCACCGCGAATGTCGTCTCTTTTCTCGCCTCGGGCGAAATCTCGGAAGCGGCCCTGAAGCGCTATGCCGAAACCCGCGTTACCGGACAGTCGCCATTGCCGGACGAGGCCAATCTGCTGGCGCTGTTCGAACTGGCGCAACTCGGCACCAGGCCGTTTGCCGGCGTGCTGGCGAAGACCGGCCTCGACACCTCGGGCCTGGTTGCCGGCGCGATCCCGCCCGCGCAGCAGCGCCCGCTGATGCGCGACGGGGCATGGGTCGCGCTGCAATCGATTTGCGAGGGCGACTAGGCGGGCACAAGCCGGCCGTGTTCCAGACGGATGATCCGGTCCATCCGTTTCGCCAGTTCGATATTATGGGTCGCGATCACGGCCGACAGGCCGGTGTCGCGCACCAGTTCGATCAGGCGGTTGAAGACGCGGTCCGAAGTTTCCGGGTCCAGATTGCCGGTCGGTTCGTCGGCCAGAAGCAGCTTGGGCTGATTTGCCAGCGCCCGGCAGAACGCGACGCGCTGCTGTTCTCCGCCCGACAATTCGGCCGGACGGTGATCCGCCCGCTCCGACAGGCCGACGCGCGACAGCAGGTCCTGCGCCCGTTGCATGGCGACCGCCTTGGCAACCCCCTCCGCCATCTGCGGCAGAACCACGTTCTCGGCGGCGCTGAATTCCGGCAAGAGGTGGTGGAACTGATAGATGAAACCGACATCCCGCCGCCGCGCCGTGGTGCGCCGCCGGTCGGACTGGCCCGACATCTCCTGTCCCGAGATCATGACGCTGCCGCCGTCAGGACTGTCCAGCAGCCCCGCGATATGCAGCAAGGTGGATTTGCCCGCGCCGGAGGGCGCGATCAGTCCGATGATCTCTCCCTGCCCGACGGACAGGTCGACGCCCTTCAGCACCGAAACCTCGGTCGGCTTGCCCGGATTGTAGGTCTTGGTTATCCCCGACAGCGTCAGCACGTTACTCATAGCGCAGCGCCTCCACCGGGTTCAGCCGCGCGGCGCGGCGCGCCGGAAAGATCGTCACCAGGAACGACAGGCCCAAAGACAGCGCCACGGCGCTGAGCACGTCGCCCCATTCCAGCCGCGCCGGCAGGTTGGACAGCAGCCGGATCGACGGGTCCCAGACGCCGCCGCCCGCGATATAGTTCACGGCATTGAAGATCGGATCGATATAGATCGCGAACAAACAACCCAGAATGACGCCCACCGCCGTTCCGACAACCCCGATGGACGCTCCGCAGATAAAGAAAATCCGCAGGATCGAGCCTTCGGTCAGGCCGATTGTGCGCAGGATGCCGACGTCCCGGCCCTTGTTCTTCACCAGCATGATCAGGCCCGAGACGATGTTCATCGAGGCGATCAGCACGAGGATCGACAGGATGATGAACATGATATTGTCCTCCATCTTCAACGCCTGCAAAAAATTGCCGTTGGCGTCGCGCCAGGTCCACACCAGCGCCCGCGCCCCGCTGACCTGCCTCAGGTCATTGGCCAGCACATCGACGCTGTCGGGATCGGTCACCGAGACCTCGATCTCGTCCACCGCGCCCTCGCGGTTGAAATAGCTCTGCGCCTCGGCCAGCGGCATGTAGACTCGGATGGAGTCGATGTCATAGCGCCCGACGCCGAAGATATAGGCCACCTCGTAGCTGTTGACGCGCGGGCTGGTCCCGAAGGCCGTTTTCACCCCGTCCGGCGAGGTCAGCTTGATCTGGTCGCCCAGATCGAGCCCTAGTGTCCGCGCCACGCCGGTTCCGATCGCCACGCCGCGTTCGAAATCGTCCAGCGATCCGATTTTCGTCTCGGGTTCGGCGATCAGCGGCAGGGTACGCAGGTTTTCAAGCGTTTCGCCGCGCACCTCGACCCCCGCGTTGCGCCCGTTGGCCGAGGCCAGCACCTGCCCCTTGACCACCGGCGCCGCGCGCGTCACCTCGGGAAGCCCGCGCAGCGCCTCCGCGATGCGTTCATAGTCGGAATTGGTTTGCACGACCAAACCGTTGGCCTGCCGCACCGGCGCCCAGTAGACCGTCGCATGCGCGTTGGCGCCCAGAATGGTATTGACGAACTCGGTCCGGAATCCGGCGCGGACCGCCAGCGTCGCGATCAGGGCGAACACCGCCAGCGACACGCCGATCAGCGAAATCCATGTCATGCCGCTGACCCCGCCTTCGGAGCGCCGCGCGCGCAGATAGCGCCAGGCGATCATCCATTCGTGCGGCGCGAAGGCGCGGCCGGTCATGCCAGCCGCCTGTTGCGTCGTCCGCGTCGCAATCCGAAAAGACCGGTCAGCGTGCCGTAGCCCGCCAGATAGCCGAGGACAGTGAACACGAGACCGTCCAGCGTCAGCGGCACGGCGGGCTGGAAATCGGCCCAGGTCCGTTTCGCGATAGCCGTGTCTGTCAGTTTCGAGATGTAGACCATCCGTTCATAAGCACCTGCATTTTGCAGAAGGTCGTAATCCGCGGCCAATCTTTCCTGCCGCGAAATGGTGCGGCGCATGTCATCCTGCCGACGCCCGAGGAACTCGGTTCCGGTCAGCGA
>JBFIHV010000289.1:0-3958 GCA_041601595.1 Amylibacter sp.
GCGGTCACCGGCGTCGGCATGGGTTTCATGCGAAGACTTGACGTAGGTGCCGATGCCGCCGAACCACATCAGATCGACCGGCGACTTCAGCAGGGCGTGGATCAGTTCGAAAGGCGTGACACGATCTGCTTTCAGTCCGGTCATTTCCTTGATCTCGGGTGTCAGCGTGATCGACTTCAGCGACCGCGGGAAGATACCGCCACCTTTGGAAATCAGCTCCTTGTTATAGTCCTGCCAGCTCGATCGGGGCAAAGCGAACAAGCGGGCACGCTCGGCATGGGATTTGAGCGGGTCGGGGCTCGGATCAATGAAGATGTCGCGGTGATCGAAGGCCGCGACCAGTTTGGTCTGTTTGCTGAGCAGCATGCCGTTGCCGAAAACATCCCCGGACATATCTCCGCAGCCGATGACCGTGAAGGGTTCGGTCTGGATGTCCGTACCCAGTTCGCGGAAATGGCGTTTGACCGCCTCCCAAGCGCCCTTGGCGGTGATGCCCATGCCCTTGTGATCGTAGCCGTTGGAACCGCCCGATGCGAAGGCGTCACCCAGCCAGAAACCATAGTCGGCCGCAATCCCGTTGGCGATGTCCGAAAACGTCGCCGTACCCTTGTCCGCGGCAACGACCAGATAGGGATCGTCGCCATCGCGGCGAATGACCGATTTCGGCGGCACGACATTCAGACCGTCCAGATTGTCGGTGATATCCAGCAGGCCGGACAGGAACGTCCTGTAGCTGCGGATCGCCTCGGCCTGAATCTCGTCCCGGCTGCCGCCTGCGGGAAGGTTCTTGGGCAGGAAGCCGCCCTTGGACCCGAAGGGCACGATGACCGCGTTCTTGACCTGCTGGGCCTTGACCAGACCGAGCACCTCGGTGCGATAATCCTCTTTGCGGTCCGACCAGCGCAGGCCACCGCGCGCAACCGGTCCGCCGCGCAAATGCACGCCTTCTATCCATGTCGAATATACGAATATTTCACGCCATGGCCGGGGCAGCGGAAGCTCGACCACCTTGCCGCTGTCGAGCTTGAACGAGATATACTTCTTTTGCCGCCCCTTCTCGTCGGGCTGATAGCAATTGGTGCGCAGCGTCGACAGTATCGCATTCCGAAAGCGGCGCAGAATGCTGTCCACGTCCAGCGACGCGACGGCCTCCAGCGCGGTTTCGATTTCGGTCGAAATGCGCTCCGCCGCGGCCTCGCGTGATTTGGCGTCGCCGCCGGTCGAAGGATCGAACATCGCATGGAACAGCGCCACCAGCGCCCGCGCGATACCCGGATTGCCGGCCAGCGCCTCCTCCATATACTCGATCGAAAAAGGGATGCGGGCCTGTCTCAGATAACGGCTATAGGCGCGCAACACCATGGTTTCACGCACGTTTATGCCCGCCAGCAGAACCAGCCGGTTCAGCCGGTCGTCGTCGGATTCCTGCGTCCAGACAGCGGCGAATGTCGCTTCCAGCTTTTCCCGCAGATCAGACAGCATGAACGGCCTGCCGTCGGCGGACTGCATATAGAAGTCGTGCAACCATATCCCCTCGTCCGCGCGGGAAATTTCGAACGGATATTCTTCGAGGACACGGAATCCCATATGCTCCAGAACCGGCAGGCAATCCGACAGCGGCACTGCACGGCCCAGATGGAACAGCTTGAACCGGACGGCGGATTCCGGGTCTTCCAGACGGCGATAGAACTTGAGCCCCAGAGGCGATCCCTCGTCCAGTTCCTCCATCTTGGCGATGTCGGCGATGGCGGTAACCGTGTTGAACGCGTCGCGATAGCCCGAGCCGAACCCCCGGTGATAGAGCGCATGCAGGCGGTTGCCCTCGTGTTCGCCGAACTTGTCGATCAGCCCGTCGCGCAGAACGTCGGCCCAGCTTCGGACCGCATCGACAATCTGCTGCTCGATCGCGGCAACATCGGCATTCGAGGCTCCGCCGCTCTGCACGGCCACGACGAAATGCACACGCGCCAGCGCCTCGTTGCCGAAAGTCGGGGTCCAGGTCGCGATCCGGCCATCGAATCCTCCGGCCAGGATATCGGCCAGCTTGACCCGCAGTTCCGTATTGTAGCGCTCCCGCGGCACATAGACGAGGCAGGACACGAACCGGCCGAACCGGTCGGGCCGCACGAACAGCCGCGTCCGGGGCCGGGTCGTCAGGTGAAGGACGCCGACCGCGTTGTGGTACAATTGATCGTCTGAACTCTGGAAAAGCTCGTCGCGCGGATAGGTTTCCAGAACGTTGGTCAGCGCCTTGCCGTCATGGCTGTCAGGCGCAAAACCGGCCCGCGATATGATCCGCTCGATCTTTTGACGCAGCAACGGGATCGCCCGCGGACTGCGGTTGTAGGCGGCGGAGGTGAAATGGCCGATGAAGGCGTGTTCTCCGATCACCTTTCCGTCGGCATCATAGTGCTTGATACCGATCAGGTCGAAATGCGCCGTCCGGTGAACGGTCGAACGGCGGTTCGCCTTCAGGATCAGAAGCGGCGAGGCATCGGTGACGAATTCGTCCATCTCCGGAGACCAATGGGCAAAGTTGCCGTCGGCGTCGCGCAGGATCGTATAGTCAGGATCGCGCATGAGCCCCAGGCCGGAGCCTTCGACAAACTCCGAACCCTGCTTGCGCGCCTCGCCGATCCGGTATTCGCGGTAGCCGAGAAAAGTGAAATGGTTCTGCGCCAGCCAGTCCAGAAACTCTTCCACTTCCGTGGTAATGTCCGCCACTTCCTTCGGCGCGTCCTTATGCAGCGCCGCCTTCACCTCTTGCAGTTTGCTCAGGATCTGCCTCCAGTCTTCGACCGAGACCCGCACGTCCGCCAGAACCTGCCGAATTCCCGACTCCAGCTCTGCAAGTGTCGCATCGTCGCCGGTCTGGTCGACCTGCGCCTGTATCACGGATTCGCGCACGGCACCCTTGGCCCCGGGTTCCAGCAACCCCGTGAGGGTGCCTTTTTCATCGCGTCCCACCGTCAGGACAGGATGCAGAAGCGAGTGGATGCCGATGCCGTGCTCCGTCAGAAAGGCGGTCAGGGAGTCGACCAGAAACGGCATGTCGTCGTTGATGACTTCCAGCACAGTATGCGGAGAGTCCCAGCCATGCTCCGTCATTTGCGGATTGTACAAACGGACACTGGGTTGGCCCGGATCGCGATGCGCGCAGAACCTCCACAGCGCCAGTGAGGCCGCATAGAGTTGCTCGACATCGGTATCGACCACTTCGTCAGGCGAAACATTGGAATAGAATTCACCCAGAGCATCCGAAAAAGCCGCCCTGTCGGCCTTGCCCAAACGCTGTGCCGCTATTTCACGGACCTCGGCGAGCTTTGCCCGCAGTCTGTCCTGATCTTCCTGACTCATGCTTATCCTCCCGTTTCACCGGCCTTTTGTACGTGATCGCGGTTCACCGGCCAGTGGTTTGCCGGTGCGCGAAAGAGCGGCCGTGGAGTTTGATTGTACATAGTGGCGTGCCAAAATATAGGGAAAACTGGCCGCCCGATTTCGCGGGGCCGCGTTGTATCTGTCACGCTCACTGTCGTTTCAGAAGGATGCGCGGCGAAATTCGGAATTCGCCGCCGTGAACTTTCAAGGGGATTTCGCGCCTCGCAGCCAGCGCCGGGCCTCGGCTTCCTGATCGAAGCTGAAGAACTGCATCTCTGCCTTGGCGAATGTGGCGGCAGCACCAGTGGCCAGTTCCTCCAGCTTCGTGTCCCCAATCACCGCGACACGGCCGGTGTCTCTGCGGTGCCGCAGGTCGAATTTCAACTCTTCCCAGAGCGCCTTGACCTCCCATCCGCGAAAGTCCTCCAGCCGCAGAAGAACACGCAGCGACCTGCCGGACAACTCGATCGAGTGTTCAATCTCCGGCACGGCCGATTTGTAGTCGTTGACCGTCAAAACACCGGACGCGCGAACGATAATGAAGCCGTTTGGCCTGTCGAATTCGACAACGATCATCACC
>JBFIHV010000290.1:0-3946 GCA_041601595.1 Amylibacter sp.
CCGACGACGATCGGTTTTGTCCAGCCGGGGACAAGGCGCGGGACGTTCTTGCAGATGATCGGTTGACGGAAGATAACGCCGCCGAGGATGTTGCGGATCGTGCCGTTGGGCGAGCGGTACATGCGCTTCAGGTTGAATTCCTTCACGCGGTCCTCGTCCGGCGTGATGGTGGCGCATTTCACGCCGACGCCGTATTTCCTGATCGCGTGCGCCGCATCGACGGTCACTTGGTCGTCGGTGCGGTCGCGTTCCTGAATGCCAAGATCATAGTAGTGCAGATCGATGTCCAGATACGGAAGAATGAGTTTCTGCTTGATAAAATCCCAGATAATCCGGGTCATTTCGTCGCCGTCGAGTTCGACGACTGGATTTGCAACTTTGATCTTGTCCATATTTCCCTCTGCCAAATGAGAATCGTTGTGAGTGTGTAACTGAATAGTATGTTAAGGTAAAGTTTGTATGCGAAGGTATACACCTTTGTCCGGACGCGACCGGGGCCGACTACTTCGCGGGAAGGCTCCTGACGAAATCCAACGCCAGCGCCATGCAGCCGGACCGGAGCCGGTCGTCCACGAATGCAGCTTCCGCCATGTCTACCAAACCTCCCATTTTTCGCCCCGTAAACGCCATTGGCGACACGCCCTCGATGGCGAACGCCTGCGCTTCGTGATCTTTGCCGACGCGGAACATGGCGCCGTCCTTGTGGACCCCGCAGAGCATGTTGCCGTTCAGCATAAAGCACAAGCCGCCAAACATGGTTTTTTCGGCGATTCCGTCCATTTCAGCCAAATCATCGCGTAGAATTTGCGCCAGACCTTGATCAAAGGCCATTTTGGACCTCCTTGCGTTCGGGGTGGCTTCAGCTTATCACGCCGGAACGCGCTGAACAGGGACAATAACGGGTCAGGCATGTCTGGAACAGATCACAACAAGGCAGACGACTGGACGGGTCCGCAACCGGCCTTTGTTCTGGTGCAGCCGCAGATGGGCGAGAATATCGGCGCGGCGGCGCGGGCGATGTGGAATTTCGGGCTCGACCGGCTGCGGCTGGTGAACCCGCGTGACGGCTGGCCCAACCCGAAAGCCGTGGCGATGGCCAGCGGGGCGGGGCGCGTTCTGGACCATGTCGCCGTCCACCCCGATACCGGTTCGGCAATTGCCGACATGAACTACGTCTTTGCCACCACGGCGCGGAACCGCGACCTGACGAAACCGGTGATGTCGCCGCAGCGCGCCATGGAGCATGCCCGCGCCCTGATCGGCGAAGGCCAGAAGGTAGCGGTTCTGTTCGGGCCGGAACGCGCGGGGCTGCAGAACGAGGATATCGTTCGGGCTAATGCGCTGATCTCGGTTCCGGTAAATCCGGCATTCGCATCGCTGAACCTGGCGCAATGCGTGTTGCTGACCGCCTACGAATGGCGGCGGCAGAGCACCGAGGTCGCGCCCGAGGTCATGGAGATGGCCGGAACGCGGCCGGCACAGAACATCGAGATCCAGAAACTGCTGGAGCGGTTGGAGGCGAGCCTCGACGCGGTCGACTTCTTCTGGCCCGAGGACAAGGCCGCCAGCATGCGGCTGAACCTGCAGAACATGTTTTCGCGACTGGCCCTGACCGATGCGGACATCCGGACGCTGCATGGCGTGGTCCGCGCGCTCAGCGACAAGAAGCCACGACCGAAAAGCTGAGGATTGACTTGCCGAACAGGGTGCATCGCCATAGGTTCCCGGTCAAGCGCAGGAGCATCCGATGAACAAGAAACGCAGTATCTTCGAAGAGGTCGAAACAGGCAAAGCCGCGGCGACCGGCCCCAAGGGCGGGTTGATCGACAGCGGCAAGTCCTCGGCGCGCCGGATGGTGTCCACTTGGCTGATGATCCTGTTTGCCTTGGTAGTCCTGATGGTGGCGGTCGGCGGTTTGACGCGGCTGACCGACAGCGGCCTGTCCATCACCGAATGGAAGCCGGTGACCGGCGCGATCCCGCCGACAAGCGAACAGGTCTGGATTTCGGAGTTCGAGAAATATCAGGCGATCCCGGAATTCCAGTTGCAGAACAAGAATATGACGTTGTCGGAATTCAAATCCATCTATTGGTGGGAATGGGGTCACAGACAACTCGGCCGCCTGATCGGTCTGGTGTGGGCCGTCGGTTTCCTGTTCTTCTGGCTGACCAAGCGTATCCCGTCGGGCTGGACCGGACGGCTGCTGCTGGTCGGCGGATTGGGCGGGCTTCAGGGCGCGGTCGGCTGGTGGATGGTGTCCTCGGGCCTGACCGGCCGGATGGTGGACGTGGCCTCTTACCGGTTGGCGACGCATCTGGGGCTGGCCTTTGCCATCCTGTTGCTGCTTGCCTGGTATGCATGGCTGTTGCGGCGCAACGAAAAGGATCTGTTCCAGTCGCGCCGCCAGAAGGATGCCCGCATGATCCGTCTGGCCGACATCCTGCTGGTGCTGGCTTTTGCCCAGATCCTGCTGGGGGCTTTGGTTGCGGGCATCGACGCCGGGCGCGGTTATATCGACTGGCCGCTGATGAGCGGCGAGTTCCTGCCGTCGGAAAGCTTCGACTACGAGCCGATGTGGACCAACTTCTTTGAAAATCCGGCGCTTGTTCAATTCAATCACCGCATGCTGGGTTATGTCGTCTTTTTGTTTTCCGGTTACGTCTGGTGGCAGAGCCGCAAGAGCGCCATCCGGGCCACCAAGCGCGCCTTTGACTGGGTCATGGTCATGGTCTTTGGCCAGATGGTCATGGGGATCGGGACGGTGCTTTACGCCGCACCGTGGCATATCGCGATCATCCACCAGATCGGCGCGGTCGTCGTCGTCACGCTGATCCTGCGGGCGGCTTTCGAGGCGACCTATCCCAAGGCGCAGAGCCTGCGTTAGGTCCGGTTCCAGTCAGGCTTGCGCCGGTCCAGAAACGCGGCAATTCCCTCTGCGGTGTCCCGCATCATCATGTTTTGTGTCATGACGTCGCCTGCATAGTCATAAGCTGCGTCGACCGGCATCTGCAACTGCTCGTAGAAAGCGGCCTTGCCGATCCTCACCACGGACGACAGCTTGTCGGCGACCGTTTCCGCCAGTGCCGCGGTTTCGGCTTGCAGGTCCTCTTCCGGAACGGCCCTGTTGATCAGGCCGATGCGTTCGGCCTCTTCGGCGCTGATGAACCGGCCGGTGGTCAGCATTTCAAAGGCGTTCTTGCGCGGAACATTGCGGGACAGGGCAACCATGGGGGTGGAGCAGAACAGGCCGATGTTCACCCCGTTTACGCCAAAGCGCGTGCCGTGCGCCGCGACCGCCATATCGCAACTTGCGACCAACTGGCATCCGGCCGCCGTGGCGACGCCGTGAACCTGAGCGATTACCGGTTGGGGCAGGGTCCGGATGCGCTGCATCAGTGATGCGGCCCGGCCGAAGAGGTCGCGAAAATAGGCTTGGCCGCCGTCATGGCTCTGGCGGCCGGCGGTCATTTCCTTGAGGTTGTGCCCCGCGCAGAACGCCTTGCCGGCGCCGCAGAGGATGACGGCGCGAATTTGCGGCGTTTCTGCGAGCGCATCCAGCTTGTCGTGCAGCGCCTGCATGACCGCATCCGACAACGCGTTCAGGGTTGACGGCGAATTGAGCGTCAGCGTCGCCACGGCGCCCGCGCGGTTGTCTGTTACAAGCTGATCTGACATTAGATGTTCCTCGTTGGTTCGGGAAATTCTGACCGGTCTAAGGGCCGCGGGCAAGAGGGTAGAGGCTCGAAAAGTGGGGTAAAATAGTACCTATTTTGCAAGACATTGATTTAGAATAGTTTTTGCTGCAAAACCCCTGTTGACTTGGCGATCAGGATGGCTAAAAACCGGACATCGAATTCGGACGCGACTGCGTCTTCTCTTTGCGGGATACAACAAATGAAAACTTTTTCAGCGAAACCAGCTGATATCGACAAGAAATGGCTGCTGA
>JBFIHV010000291.1:0-3917 GCA_041601595.1 Amylibacter sp.
AAAACGCAGCCCCGCATTCCGCGGATGCTGAACGAAAAAACCTAGAACTTTTTGGGAGGAAACCTGATGAAACATAACCTTTTAACGACGACCACGATATCGATGCTGCTGGCGTCCGGCGCCTACGCGCAGGAAACTATAAAGATCGGCGTGCTGACGCCTCTGTCCGGCACCTATGCCGGCATCGGCCAGCAGGTCCGCTGGGGTATCGACCAGTCGGCGGAAGAGATCAACACTGCCGGCGGCATCGCCGGTCGTCAGATCGAGCTTGTCTATGAGGACAGTGAGGCAAATCCCGCCGTTGCCGTCACCAAGGCAGAGAAACTGTTCACTGTCGACAACGTCGACTTCCTGACCGGTACCGTCAATTCCGGAGCCACGCTGGCCGTGGGCCAAGTCGCTGATCGGGCCGGCAAGCTGATCGCGACGACCGTGTCGTTTTCAGATGCGATTACCGGTTCCGGTTGTTCACCAAACGTCTTTCGGGTCAACGCCCGCGCGGGCCAGCAATCGGAGGCGCTTGCGGCATGGCTAAAGCAAGAAAAACCGGGAGCAAAAGTCTACTACCTTGGTCCGGACTATGAAATGGGCCGCTCCACTGTCGCCGCGTTCAAAGGGAGAGCCGAAAGTGTCGGTGCGACATCGACCGGCGAGGTTTTTGCTCCGCTCGACTCAAAGGACTATTCGCAGTATTTTGGTCAGTTGCGTGCGGCACGTCCCGATGTCCTCTATACATCGGTCGCCGGCAATGACACCGTGCGTCTGTTCACACAAATGAACGATTTCGGCGTTAGCGAAGGCCTCACCATCCTTGGTGCATCGGGTACCGTGACAGCGCAGAACATCAATGCGATCGGTGCTGCGGCCGAAGGGTTCATTACCGGCGTTGGGTATTCCGTGCTAATCGACTCCCCGGAGAATAAAGCCTTTGTCGAGGCATTCCGCGAGAGGAACGGTGCTGATCCGGACCTGTACGGTGCCGACAGCTACGGTTTGCTGTTCGCCTATAAGGCGGCTGTCGAAGCTGCGGGTGCAACAGACACCGACTCGGTCCGCGCCGCGCTGGAAGGTCTGTCCTGGGAAACGCCGCAAGGCACCAAGACCATTCGGGCAGGCGACCATCAGGCGATGCAGCCGATGTATGTCGTTGAGGTGAAGAACGGCCAGTTCACCATCGCAAGAAGTATCGCCGGCGAAGACGCCATCGGTCCTGACACCTGCGACAAATTCTGAGCGCCCTATGCCCGATCTGATCTCATATCTCCAATTCGTGCTGGCACCACAGATGCTTAATGGCCTTGCGCTGGGGGTCTCGGTGATCCTTGTGGCACTTGGACTGACGATTATCTTTGGGCTTCTGGACGTAATTAACATGTCCCACGGCGAGTTCTACGCCGTGGGAGCCTTCGGTGCGCTGGCGCTTTCCGCCCTGGGTTTCAACTACTGGGTGCTGATCGCGCTGGTCCCGATCCTGATGATCCCAATCGGGGTGCTGACGGAACGCTTTCTGATCCGCCGGGTCTATGATGGCGGGGACAGGCATGTGTCGACCCTGCTGCTGACCTTCGGTTTGGGCATGATTGCCGAAGACCTGCTGAAGATCGTATTCGGCCCCAACACGCATCGCCCCGAGAACCCGTTGCCAGGTGCCACGGAGGTTTTGGGTGTATTCATCCCTACCTACAGGCTGTTTCTTATTGCAATCGGTGCCGTGGTGATCGTTGCGGTGGCGCTGGTAGTCTATCGTACCCGTCTGGGTGCGATGGTCCGCGCCGCAGCCTTTGATCGCAATATGGCGGCTTCGCTGGGCGTCCGCGTCGGTTGGGTCTACTCAGGCGCTTTTGCCTTTGGCGTGGCACTGGCCGGTCTGGCAGGGGTTTTGCTGGCACCGATCTATTCGGTCTTCCCGACAATGGGTCATGACTTCATTCTGATGGCCTTTACCGTCGTTATCGTCGGCGGCATGGGATCGATCTGGGGTGCGGTGATCGCCGGCGTTGTGCTGACGCAGGTCCAGGCCATTTCAAGCCTGGTCATTTCGCCCGTCTGGGCCGATCCGATTGTCTTCGGCGTCATGGTCCTTGTTCTTATGTTCCGCCCGCAGGGCATATTCGGGAGGATCGGTCATGCATGATCGTCTGGATATATCCATGCGCGCAAACCACGTGTTCTTTGGGATTCTGGTTATTGTGGCGCTTGTTTTCGCAGCTTTCGCCAGCTTCAGCGGTGACGTCTTCTATCTGCGCCTTGCGACAGAGGCGCTGATCCTTGGGGGTCTGGCGCTGTCGATCGACATCCTTCTAGGCTTCACCGGTCTTCTGTCTCTTGGGCAGGCGCTCTATTTCGGTATCGGGGCGTATGTCTCGGCGCTTGTTCTGCGCGAGGTGCCGTCGTTCTGGCTCGCCATGGGTGCGGCGGGCGTCTCCGTCCTGCTGGCCGGTATTGCCGGCGGGCTTATCGCCAACCGCGTGCGCGGCGTCTATTTCGCGCTGATAACCTTTGGCATGGCGCAGGTCGTCGCCAAGGTTGTCTATAACAGTCGGGAACTGGGAGCCTCGGATGGCCTAATTGGCATTCCCGTGATCGAAATTCCGCTCGGCTTTGTCACTCTGTCAGCAGGCGATCCACTGGGGTTCTTCCTGTTTACGCTGGTGATCATAGCGCTGCTCTATTCCGTTTCGGCTTACCTGCTGGGGACGCCGTTCGGCCGAATCATCATTGCGCTGAAAGCCAATGAAAAGCGCGTGCCTTATCTGGGGTATTCGACATGGGCCGCCAGAATGGCCGCCTATGTGCTTGCGGCTGTGATCGCCGGGCTTGCCGGCGCTCTCTATCCGATGCTGCGCGGGTTCGTCTCGCCGGAACTGCTGTTCTTCGCGACATCGGGCGATGCGCTGATCATGGTGATCGTCGGCGGTGCCGGCACTCTGGCCGGCGCGATTTGGGGCGCAGTGATCCTGACCATGCTGAAGTCCGTTATCGGAAGTTGGACAGAACACCACCTGATCGTGATTGGCCTGATCTTTATGAGCGCGATCCTGTTCATGCCCAAGGGCATAGTCGGCATGTTGAAGCCTTTCGTCGAACGCAACCTGTTGCGCAACAGCGCAAGGCAACCCAAGCCTGAACCGGAAAGGACGGCGCTATGACCGATATCATGCAAGTGGAGGGTCTGTGCATTGCCTTTGGTGGGCTCAAGGCCGTTGACGGCGTCAGTTTTACTGCCGAACGCAACAAAATCACCACGGTGATCGGCCCGAACGGTGCAGGCAAAACCACGTTGTTCAACCTGATTTCCGGCGCTCTTAAACCGAGTGGCGGGCGCGTTATCATCAAAGGCAAAGATGTGACCGGGAAGGGGCCCGCGGCCCTGCAAGAGGCCGGCCTGGCCCGGTCTTTCCAGATCACTAACCTGTTCTTCGAGATGACAGTCCGGGAAAATCTGCGCCTTGCCGCCCAGCGTCTGGAGCCGGTCGGGCATGCCTTGCTGCCTCTGCGCAGACACGGCCGCGCGGCGGACAAGGTTACCGCACTGATTGAGCGGTTCGGTTTCGCGGAAAAGGCGCATGAAATTGTCGCGGCTCTCAGCCACGGGGAACAACGGCGGCTGGAGATCGCGATGTGTCTGGCTTCTGAACCCCAGGTCCTGATGCTCGACGAACCGACCCAGGGGATGAGCCACGGCGACACCGAGGATACGGCGCAGTTGATCCGCAGTCTGACTGACGAAGTAACGATTCTGCTGATCGAGCATGACATCGGCCTGGTGATGTCCCTGTCGGACCACGTGGTGGTCATGCATCAGGGCCGCAAGCTGGCCGAAGGCATACCGGCAGAGGTTCGCGCCGACAGTGCGGTCCAGGCTGCCTATTTTGGACACGGGTGAGAGATATGCTTAAAATTGATCAATTGCATGC
>JBFIHV010000292.1:0-3889 GCA_041601595.1 Amylibacter sp.
CCCCGCCAGGTGCACCGCGCCGCGCATCGAGTTCGTCGGGCCGGAGGCGAATGTCAGGACCGGGTACCGCTCGACCGTTTTGGCCCGCATCAGGGTGCCGTCGTTCTGGCTGATGAACAGGGGCACATCCAGCCCCAGTTCATGCAGCGCCCGCTTGAATGCGTCCACGACCCGGCGGGCAAGGACCGACAGCGATGCATTGATGATCGTGGAATTTTCGCGCGGCAGCAGACCGAACTGGCCGAGTTCGCAAGACAGGGAAACTGCGATGTCCGGTACTTCGTTCTGGATGATCTCGGCGGCCCGGCGTTCCATATCGCCGTTGATCGGTGAAAAGACCGAAGTCACAGCGACGGTGCGAATGCCTGCCTTTGCCATGGATTGCGCCGCCCGCGCGACAGCAACCTCGTCCAGCGGGGCAATTTCGCGCCCGTCGAACTCGTAACCGCCATGAATCTGGTGGACATTGCCTCCGATGACTTTCACCAGATCATCGGGCCAGTCCGTCAGGGGCGGGATGGCGGAGGCGGCGGGCAGGGCCAGCCTGACGATACCGACCGGCAGCAGGGATTTGCGTTCGATGACTGCATTGGTGAACTGCGTGGTGCCGATCATCACGCAGTCAATGTCGCCGAGGCCGACGCCGCCGGCTTCGATGGCCGCGGTTATGGCCGTCACAATTCCGGAATAGACATCTGCCGTGGTCGGCGTCTTTTTCCATCCGACGACTCCGGTCGCGTCCAGCACCACCGCATCAGTATTGGTTCCGCCAACATCGACGCCAATCTTCATTTGTTTTCTCCAGTTTCAGGATTGCCGCACGGGGATCGGGTCACGGGACAACGACGCCGCTCTCGGTGCTCCAGTACAATTCGACAGGGGTTCCCGGATCAAGCTGGGCAAGCTCCGGCCGATTGGGCACCTCAACTACAATTTCATGGCCATCCGCAAGGACGCGGTACCGGCGCAGCGCGCCTTGATAGACCTCGTCGGCGATCTTACCCTTCAGGCGCGGAGCCTCGCCCTCTTGCGCCGGCGCAAGGCGGAGCATTTCCGGGCGGAGCAGCAAACCGACTCGGTCCCCCTCGGTCAGACGAACCTTGTCCGAGTACCGGGCCTTGACGCTTATGCCAGCCCCCAGATCGACTTCGCATTCGGCGCCGTTCAGTGCCTTGACCGTCACGTCCAGCAGGTTTGAATCGCCGATGAACTCGGCAATGAAGCGCGAGGCGGGTTTCTCGTAAATCTCCACGGGCGACCCCACCTGCAACAACTTGCCGTCGTTCATGACGGCGATGCGGTCCGACATGGTAAGGGCTTCCGACTGGTCGTGGGTGACATAGACCGTCGTGATGCCGATCGATTTCTGGATATCCTTGATCCAGAATTTCATCTCTTCGCGCATTTTCTTGTCGAGCGCGGACAAGGGTTCGTCGAGCAGCAGGATTTCCGGTTCGATCACCAGAACGCGGGCGAGCGCGACGCGCTGTTTCTGCCCGCCGGACAGTTCACGCTCATAGCGTTCACCGAAGCCGGCCAGACCGACCTGTTCCAGCGCCGCTTCGACCTTGCGCTTGATGTCCGGCTTGCTTACCTTGCGTTCGACGAGGCCAAAGGCGATGTTGTCAAAGACATTCATATGAGGAAAAATCGCGTAGTTCTGGAAAACGATGCCGATGCCGCGGGCCTCTGGCGGCAGATCGGTGATGTCGCGGCCATTGACCCTGATGCGACCTTCACTGGGCGTCAGGAAACCCGCCAGCATCCGGAGCGTTGTGGATTTTCCGCAACCGGACGGGCCGAGCAGGGAAAAGAACTCCCCCTTCTCGATCGCGATGTCGAGGTCGTCAACAGCCACCGTGTTGCCGAATTTTTTGGTGACTCTCTGGAACTCTACAAATGACATGCGTTTTCCTTTTCCCAATTTTTTGGGCGATCGGGCCGGTGACAATCCCGGCCCGGTGTTTCGGTTACAGTCCGAAAATGCCGTTCAGGCGGTCGGTGATTTCCAGCTTGTTTTCTACGAAGAAATCCCAGTCCGGAACCCAGAACGCCTCGGTCGCCGACGCTGTATTCTCTACGCCTTCCTCGGCCAGAGGTGCCGTGATCGCCGCCTCTGAGTTGGTCGGACGCCACAGGAATTCGTCGCCGAACGCATTCAGAAAGGACGGTTCCAGCGTGCGGTTGAGCAACGCGAAGGCCAGTTTCTTCTGCATCGGCTCGGAATAGCGGCTGATGGTCTTGGTTTGGGTCAGGATCGGGTGGCTGTCCCACTGCCAGACATCCACCGGCGCACCCTTGCGCTTCAGCGACAGGGCCTCGCCTTCGATATGCACGGCGACATCGACCTCGCCGCGTTCCAGAAGCGACAGCATGTTGAAGGTGAACTCGCTGACCTTCATCGGCATGGCGTCTTCCAGCGCCTTGAAGGCGGCTTCCATGTCATACTGGTCCTTGCCGAATTCCTTGGCGCAGGCCATGAAGAAGCAGTGCATCAACCCGTTCTCGGTGCCGTAGGTGCCACGCTTGTTGGCAAAACGGTCTTGCCAGAAATCGCGGAAGTTGTTGACCGGGTCGCCGGCATCCGTGCGGTAGGCGTAGACATAGGGCTGATAAGCCCAGGTGACGCCCGCGCCACTGGCAAAGGCGAAGTCCCAGCAATTCGCCGCGTTGGGCACGTTTGCCTTGATTTCGTCGGTGTTGAGGAAGAAGTCTCCGGCCTGTTTGGTCTGGGTCAGGTTCGGCAGGTTCCAGTTGCAGATATCATAGACCGGGTCCTGTGCGCCCTGGGTGACGAATTTCGGGAACCACGGGAACGAGCTGTCCCAGTTGACCTTGCAATTGAAGTCTTTCTCGAACTGGTCGACCAGCGCCTTGCGCACGAACTCTTCCCAGCCGCCGCCCCATTCGCCGATATTGATCGTCGCGCCGCCGGCATCGAACACGCCGCCGTCATAAGTGGTGTCCTGCGCCCAGGCATGGTTGATATAGAACGTCGAGGGCAGGGCCGTAGCCGCGCCAAGCGTCAGCCCGCCCTTGAGCACCGCACGGCGCGTCGTCGAAGGTTTCTTGTCAGTCATGGTATTGTACTCCCTTAGGTTGTTGGAGGTTTGAGTTATTTCCGGTCCAGCAGACGTCCGATATTCACAAGACGGTTGGTCAAAAGGACCGAAGCGGTCACAAGCATGATGGCGAAGATGCCAGCCGCCGCCGCTGACGGATCGAATTTGTAGCGAAGCGAATTGTACATCGCGATCGGCAGGGGCTCGGAGTTCGGGGCCGACAGGAACAGCGACACCTCGAACTGTCCGAAGCTGACGATGAAGGCAAAGATGGAGCCGGCCTGAATGCCTTGCGCGATGTTGGGGAAGGTCACCTTGCGGAACGCGCGCATCGGCGAAGCGCCGAGGCTGCGCGCCGCTTCCTCCAGCGAGACGTCATAGCTGGCGAGCGCGGCCCCGACGGTTCCAATCACGTAGGGCGTCGAATACAGGATGTGACCGATCCACAGTCCCCAGATCGTGCGGGTAAGCCCGAGACCGGAGGATATGTAGAAGGCATAGAGCGCAAAGCCGATGACCACGCCCGGCAACACCACGGGCGACAGGAAAAACGCGCGCATCGCGTTGCGTCCGAAAAACCGCGACCGTGACAGGAACAGCGCCGCGGCGGTTCCCAGTATGGTCGAGACGATCATCGTCATCAGGGCGAGCCGGAAGGAAAAGAAGAAGGCCGAGAGGTATTTTTCCGACTGCAGGAAGGCGATCACCCAGCGGAACGACAACCCCTTGGGCGGGAAGGTCAGGAACTCGCCGGCGGTCAGCCCGGCCAGCACAACCACCACGATCGGAACCAGCATGTAGCAGAAGCCGAGGATCGCGAGGATCAG
>JBFIHV010000293.1:0-3888 GCA_041601595.1 Amylibacter sp.
ACCTATGACGAGGTTCTGCAGAAGAACCTCAAGGTCATGGACGCGTCCGCGATTGCGCTGGCGCGGGACAATAATCTGCCGATTTTCGTGTTTTCTTTGGACGAGCCCGGCGGATTCGCTGGTATACTCTGTGGTGAAGGTACATATACTAGGGTAGGCAACTGATCGGGGGGGAAGCCCCCGTTTTGGTGAATAAAAGGAGGCGCTGTTGTCGGATATAGAAATTGATCTGGATGATCTGGAACGCAGGATGGATGGCGCGCTTGCGGCGCTGCGGACAGAATTCGCGAGCCTGAGAACGGGCCGTGCTTCCGGAAGTATCCTCGACACGGTGATGGTGAGCGCTTACGGATCGACGATGCCGCTGAACCAGTGCGGGACCGTCAATGTGCCGGAACCGAGGATGATCACCGTCAACGTCTGGGACAAGGGCCTGGTCGGCGCGGTGGAAAAGGCGATCCGGAACTCCGGCTTGGGCATCAATCCGGTGATGGACGGAACGACCCTGCGCCTGCCGATACCGGAGCTGAACGAGGAACGTCGCGCGGCGCTGAGCAAGGTCGCCGGACAATATGCGGAAAATGCCCGCGTCGCGATCCGCAATGTGCGCCGGGACGGCATGGATCAGGTAAAGAAGGCCAAGGGCGACGGCATGGGGGAGGACGACCAGAAATTCTGGCACGACGAAATCCAGACCCTGACGGACAAGGCGATTGCCAGTGTGGACAAGGCGCTCGAAGCCAAGCAGGAAGAAATAATGCAAGTTTAATGTTTGCGCTCTACCAGTATTACGAGGAGCAGCGCATTCCCGCCGTATCACATCGTTGTTGGGACAATCATGGTCGTAGACAAGAAAACGAATCTTAACGCACCGTTGCATGTCGCTGTCATCATGGATGGCAACGGCCGCTGGGCAACATCGCGTGGATTGCAGCGTCTGATCGGCCACCGCCGCGGTGTGGACCGGGTGCGCGACGTCGTGCGCGTTTGTCCGGACTACGGCGTCAAGTACCTGACGCTGTTTGCGTTTTCGACCGAGAACTGGAAGAGGTCCGAGGAAGAGGTCGTCGGCCTGATGCGGCTGTTCAAGCGCTATATCCAGGCCGAAGCGACAAAGCTGATGGCCGACAGGGTGCGGGTGCGATTCATCGGTGACCGGACTCGGCTGGACAAGGACTTGCGGGGCCTGATGCTGGCACTGGAACAGCAGACGGCGGAAAACGACCACCTTCACATGACGGTTGCCATCAACTACGGCGGACGCGACGAACTGAAACGGGCGACGCAGAATATCGCGCAACAGGTCAGCGCCGGAACTCTGGACCCCTCGGATATCGACGAACTGACGATCTCGCAAAATCTGGATACGTCTTTCCTGCCCGATCCCGATCTGGTCATCCGGACGTCCGGCGAGTTCCGCACGTCCAATTTCCTGCCGTGGCAGTCGACATATTCCGAATATGCCTTCGTGCCGGAGGAGTGGCCGGATTTCACGCCCGCGATCTTTGCGCGTGTACTCGAGGATATGGCCGGCCGTGAACGGCGCTTCGGGCGGGTGGCCGCGCAATGAGCCTGAACGGCAGTTTTCCCGACCTTCTGGTGCGCAGCCAGTCAGCGGTCGTTCTGGTGGTCCTGTCGATCGGGGCATTCTGGATCGGCGGCGCCGCGGTCGTCTTTCTGTTGGCAATCGCCGCGGCGCTCATGTCCTGGGAAATTGCCACGATGTACGGTGACAACCGTTATGGCCAGGTTGCCATAGCCGGACTCGCGGCGGCAGGTTTCATGTCCGTGTTCTTTTACGACGGGTTGATCCGTTATCTTTATCTCGTGCCGCTGGCGGCGACGCTCTGGCTGGGCCGTTTCCGGTCACCGGTGCTGTGTCTCGTCGCCATCGTCGCAATAATCGAAATCGCTTTGGCGCTTGAGCAATTCAGCTGGCAATTCCCCCTTCGCTGGACGCTCTGGCTGATTGCCGTGGTCGCGGCGACGGATATCGGCGGTTATTTCGCCGGACGGTTTATCGGCGGACCGAAGATATTTCCCAGGATAAGCCCGAAAAAGACATGGTCCGGCACGGTTGGCGGTTGGGTGATGGCGCTGGTGGTCAGCGGCATTTTCCTGGCCATCGGCTATGGCTCGCCGGCCTTGCTGCTGTTGACCCTGCTGGTGTCCATTGCCTCGCAGGCCGGCGATCTGGCGGAGTCCAGCATGAAACGGCGCGCGGGCGTCAAGGACAGCAGCAATCTCATTCCCGGTCACGGCGGTTTGCTGGATCGTTTCGACGGGTTGCTCGGCGGCTGTCTGATGATCGGCATCCTGTCCTTTTTCGACCTCTTGCCGGCAATGGGAATTTCCGGGTGAAACGCATTTCTGTTTTTGGGTCTACCGGTTCTGTCGGTGTGCAGACGCTGGAACTTATCGCCGCGGCGCCTGAAAAATACGAGGTCGCGGTCTTGACCGGTGGCCGTAACGTTCCCCTTTTGGCCGAACAGGCGCTGGCCTTCGGGGCGCGGACAGCCGTTGTCGCGGACGAGGCGTTGACGCAGAATTTGCGCGACGCGCTTGCGGGCAGCGGCATCCAGGCCGCCGGCGGGCGCTCCGCGCTGATCGAGGCGGCAGCGACGCCGGTCGATTGGGTCATGTCCGCGGTCGTCGGTTTCGCGGGTCTGGAAATGAGCTTGGCCGCGGCAGGGGCGGCGTCCGTTCTGGCGCTGGCAAACAAGGAAAGCCTCGTCTGCGGTTCCGGCCTGCTGCCGGACATGTGCGCCAGGCACAAAACAAGACTGTTGCCGGTCGATAGCGAGCATTCCGCGATCTTCCAGCTTCTGGTCGGGGAACAGCGCCAGTCGGTCGAGCGCGTGATCCTGACGGCCTCGGGCGGTCCGTTTCGCGACATGTCGCTGGAGGACATGGCGAAAGTCACGCCGGAACAGGCCGCATCACACCCGAACTGGGATATGGGGCAGCGTATTTCCATCGACAGTGCCAGCATGTTCAACAAGGCGATGGAACTGATTGAAGCAAAAGAGCTTTTCGGTTTCCGGCCTGACCAACTCGAGGTTCTGATACACCCGCAGTCGCTGGTCCATTCTCTGGTCGGCTACAAGGACGGGGCGCTGGTGGCGCATGTCGGTCCGCCCGATATGAAGGCGGCGATCGGTTATGCGCTGAACTGGCCCGAGAGGTCCGACCTGCCGGTCGAACGGCTCGATCTCGGCCGGATCGGGCGGATGGACTTCCACCATCCGGACCTGGCGCGCTTTCCCGCGATTTCACTGGCTTTCGAGGCGATGCGCATCGGCGGAGCTGCAGGCACGGTGTTCAATGCGGCAAAAGAAGCAGCACTCGATTTGTTTTTGCAGCGAAGAATTGGCTTTTTGGATATGGCGGATTATACAGAAAGGGCGCTGGCGGCCTTTTCCAACTCGGTTTCCTGCCTAGATATGACGTTAGAGAATGTGACCCGGACCGACGCAGAGGTCCGGCGTTTTGTAGTGAAACTCGTTTAGAACCGGCGGTGGCATAACCATGTTCGAAATCTTGCAGACAATCCCGTTTATCGGCGGGTTCCTCTCGGTCGTGTTGCCTTTTCTGATCGTACTGGGCGTCGTGGTCTTCATCCATGAATACGGCCATTACATCGTCGGACGCTGGTGCGGCATTCATGCCGAGGTGTTTTCTCTGGGTTTCGGCCCCGTCATAACAAGCTGGCATGACCGTCGCGGCACCAAGTGGCAGGTGTCCGCTGTGCCTCTGGGTGGCTATGTGAAGTTTGTGGGCGACCGGGATTCGTCAAGCCGGACCGACAGCAAGGCGCTGGACAACATGGACGACGCCGACCGCCGGCGCAGTTTTCCCGGCGCCAGCCTGCCGCGACGTGCGCTGACC
>JBFIHV010000294.1:0-3886 GCA_041601595.1 Amylibacter sp.
CTTTCGGAAACGCACGCGAAAAAGATCTGCAAGATCCAGGAAATGGCGATGAAGAACGGCGCGCCGGTGATCGGGATCAACGATTCCGGCGGCGCGCGGATTCAAGAGGGCGTGGCGTCGCTGGCCGGCTACACGGATGTGTTCCAGAACAATATTCTGGCCTCCGGCGTGATCCCCCAGATCAGCGTCATCATGGGGCCGTGTGCCGGCGGTGCGGTCTATTCCCCGGCCCTGACCGATTTCATCTTCATGGTGCGCGATACATCCTACATGTTCCTGACCGGCCCCGACGTGGTGAAAACCGTAACCAACGAGGTGGTGACGGCCGAGGAACTGGGCGGGGCGAAAACCCACACCACGGTTTCATCCGTCGCCGACGGCGCCTTTGACAACGATGTCGAGGCGCTGATGGAAATCCGCCGCCTGTTCGACTTCCTGCCGCTGAATAACCGCGCGAAACCGCCCGCGCGCCCGTTCTTCGACGACCCGAAACGCTCGGAGCCGTCGCTGGACACGCTGGTGCCCGAAAACCCGAACCTGCCGTACGATATGAAGGAACTTGTCCGGAAGATCTCCGACGAGGGCGACTTTTACGAAATCCAGGAAGACTACGCCAAGAACATCCTGACCGGATTCATCCGGCTGGAGGGCTCGACCGTCGGCGTGGTGGCGAACCAGCCGCTGGTGCTGGCCGGCGTCCTGGACAACGCCTCTTCGCGCAAGGCGGCGCGGTTCGTCCGCTTCTGCGACGCGTTCGAGATACCGATCCTGACGCTGGTCGATGTCCCCGGTTTCATGCCCGGAACGTCGCAGGAATACGGCGGCATCATCAAACACGGCGCCAAGCTGCTCTATGCCTATGGCGAGGCGACCGTGCCCAAAGTGACGGTGATCACCCGCAAGGCCTATGGCGGCGCTTACTGCGTCATGGCGCCGAAGCACCTGCGCGGCGATTTCAACTACGCGTGGCCGACGGCGGAAATCGCGGTCATGGGGGCCAAGGGGGCGGTGGAAATCCTGTACAGGTCGCAGCTTGGCGACGCCGAAAAGATCGCCTCGCTGCGCGCCGATTACGAAGACCGGTTCGCCAACCCGTTCGTGGCCGCGGAAAAGGGCTTCATCGACGAGGTGATAAATCCGCGCAACACGCGCCCGCGTATTTGCCGCGCCTTCGCGGCCCTGAAAAGTAAAAAGCTGGAAAACCCCTGGAAAAAGCATGACAACCTGCCTTTGTAAGGGTCCTTGCCGACCAACATGCCGATCCAAGAGGAGGCTCCAATGATCAAACACCGCGGATTTCCCTCGCGCCTGCCGGGTAGCGAGTTCCAGTTCACCATTCGCCGCCCGAACAAGAAAGGTGCGGTCAAGCTGATCTCTCGCAAACGCTATGCCGACCGCCGCCATGTCGACCGCATGGCCGACGCCGCCTTCATGGAGGCGCTGTGGAACCAGTTCGGCGAAGAGCCGTTCGAGCGCGGCAATCTGGACGCCGGCCGTCTGAGCTGGCTGTTCGAGCAGGAAGTCTTTCCGGCCGAGGACCCGTTTGATCCCGAAAGCTACGAAGCGCTGTTGCGGATCGACAAAGGCCGCGCCATGGCTTCGTTTCCGGAAGTTTTCGACGAATGAGTGGAATGGCGCTCATAAACCGGTCGTTCGGGCAGGTTTTCGCCAACCTGGATCGCGCGGCGCCCCGCGCGCTGGATTGGACGGAAAACCGGCGGTACAGTGGCGTCATTGGTGCCTTCGAGCGCTTTTCGAGTCAAACAGAACAATATCTCTTGTCGCTGGCAACGGAGGTTTTCTCATGCGTATCGTTTTTGGCCTGCTGGCCTGTATCGTACTGGTTTCGTGCGAAGATCCTCTTCATGACTCGATTGTCAAGGGCGCTGCGATCGGCGGCGCTGCATCCGCAGTCACCGGTGGAAATGTCGCCGGAGGCGCCATCGTCGGCGGCGCCGTGGGCGCAATCATCGAAGAGACCCAATGATCTTGAAATAGGGACCTTCTTCGGGGGTCTGTTCTGTTTCATTTCCCCTCAACTTAGGGCCCACCGCCTTGGCGGACGGGCCCGTTTTTTTATGGGGCGCAGCGATCTGTCACGCGCGTCCCGTTCCCGCATTTTTGACCTGAAATTCCTGACCCGCAGGGGGTGTTCTGATGTTTAAGAAGATTCTGATAGCAAATCGCGGAGAAATCGCCTGCCGTGTCATCAAGACCGCCCGCAAGATGGGGATTTCAACGGTGGCGATCTATTCCGATGCGGACAGGAACTCGCTGCACGTGTCAATGGCGGACGAGGCCGTGCATATCGGCGCGGCGCCTGCCTCCGAAAGCTATATCGTCATCGACAAGGTCATGGAGGCGGTCCGGTCCTCGGGCGCCGAAGCGGTGCATCCGGGCTATGGCTTCTTGTCGGAAAACAAGTTGTTTGCCGCCGCACTCGAAAAAGCGGGCGTCGCCTTCATCGGCCCGAATGTCCGCGCCATCGAGGCGATGGGCGACAAGATCACCTCCAAGAAACTGGCAGCCGAGGCTGGTGTGTCCACCGTGCCGGGCTACATGGGCATCATCGCGGATGCCGAGGAGTCGGTCCGGATCAGCCGCGACATCGGCTATCCGGTGATGATCAAGGCCAGCGCCGGGGGCGGCGGCAAGGGCATGCGGATCGCATGGAACGACGCCGAGGCCCGCGAGGGCTTTGCCCGATCCAAATCCGAGGCCGCGAACAGCTTTGGCGACGACCGGATATTTATCGAGAAATTCATCACGCAGCCACGGCACATCGAAATTCAGGTGCTGGGCGACGCGCATGGCAACTGCATCCACCTGAACGAGCGCGAATGCTCGATCCAGCGCCGGAACCAGAAGGTGATCGAAGAGGCGCCGTCGTCGTTTCTGGACGCCGGAACACGGGCCAGCATGGGGGCTCAGGCCGTGGCTCTGGCCAAAGCCGTGGATTACAACAGCGCCGGAACGGTTGAATTCATTGTCGATCGGGACCGCAATTTCTATTTTCTGGAAATGAACACCCGTCTGCAGGTCGAGCACCCCGTGACCGAGTTGATCACCGGCGTCGATCTGGTGGAACAGATGATCAACGTCGCGGCAGGCAAGAAGCTGTCACTCAAACAATCCGACATCGGCATCAACGGATGGGCGATGGAAAGCCGGCTGTACGCCGAAGACCCCTATCGCAACTTTCTGCCGTCCATCGGGCGACTGACCCGCTATCGCCCGCCGCAGGAAGTCGTCACCGACAGCGCCATCATCCGCAACGATACCGGCGTTTACGAGGGCGGCGAAATCTCGATGTTCTACGATCCGATGATCGCCAAGCTGTGCAGTTGGGCGCCGGACCGGACCGAGGCGCTGGACGTGATGCGGCAGGCGCTGGACAGTTTCGAATTGGAGGGCGTCGGGAACAACCTGCCGTTTCTTGCGGCGGTGATCGACCACCCCAAGTTCATTTCCGGCGATATTTCGACGGCCTTCATAGAACAGGAATATCCCGACGGCTTCACCGGTGTGGAACTGCCCGATACGGACCGTCGCGCGCTGGCCGCGATTGCCGCGCATATCAAGATGACACGCGCCGTGCGGGATGCCCAGATCTCGGGCGCTATGCCGAACCACAAGCGCAGGGTCGATCCCGACTGGGTGGTGTTTCTGAACGGCGAGGAATTTGCCGTCGAGGTCCATCACGAGAACAGCGAAACGCGCGTGGTCTTCGATGACGGCGAGTCGCTGGAGCTGCTGGTCGACTGGAAAGTCGGCGCGCCGCTGATCCACGCCCATATCTCGGGCAAGCTGATGACCGTCAAGGTCGAGCATGTGCGGGGAGGGGACATCCTGCGTTATCGCGGTGCGTCGCTGAAGGCGATGGTTC
>JBFIHV010000295.1:0-3884 GCA_041601595.1 Amylibacter sp.
ATCGCGCCGACCGTTCTGGACGGCTACGCGGGCATGAAGGACGGCGACGGTTTGCTGTTCCTGAATTTCCGCGCCGACCGCGCCCGCGAAATCCTGTCCGCCATCGCCGATCCGGACTTCGACGGCTTCGACACCGGCCCGCGCCCCGATCTGGCGATCGTCAGCGGCTTTGCCGAATACTCGGTGCGCCACAGCACCTATATGGACTGCATCTTTCCCGATCAGGAACTGACCAACACGCTCGGCGACTGGCTGGCGAAACACGGCAAGACGCAGTTCCGCATCGCCGAGACCGAGAAATATCCGCATGTCACCTTCTTCTTCAACGGCGGTATCGAGGTTCCGTCCGAAGGCGAGGACCGCTATCTGGCGCCCAGCCCGAAGGTCGCGACCTATGACCTGCAACCGGAAATGTCGGCGGCGGAAGTGACCGAGCACCTGACCGCCGCTGTTTCCAGCGGGGACTACGACCTGATCGTCGTGAACTACGCCAACCCGGACATGGTCGGCCACACCGGCGACCTGGAGGCCGCCAAGGCGGCCTGCGCCGCCGTTGATGCCGGACTGGGCGAGGTCGTGAAGGCGCTGGAAGCGCGGGGCGGCGCGATGATCGTCACCGCCGATCACGGCAATTGCGAGACCATGATAGACAAGAAGACCGGCGGCCCGCACACCGCGCATACGACCAATCCGGTGCCGGTCATCCTGGTCGGCGGACCGAAGGGCGCAAGCCTGCGTTCCGGCGGACGGCTGGCCGATCTCGCCCCGACGCTGCTGGAACTGATGGGCCTGCCGCAGCCGCCGGAAATGACCGGAAAGAGCCTGTTGCAGCGATGAAGAACGTCCGGCTCCTGATTGCGGCGCTTGCTCTGGCCCTGTCCGGGGCGGCGCCGGTTGGGGCCGAACAGGCTCCGGTCGAACGGGCGCAACAGGCGACCGAGGCGCTGAACGCCGCCGCCGAACTGATGGCCAAAGCCGAGAGCGGCAGCGACCGGATCGCCGCGCTGACAGAGGCCATCCGCGCCTATGAACACGGGCTGACGGCGATGCGCGAGGGTCTGCGCGCCGCCGCCATTCGCCAACGCTACCTGACGCTGGACTTCGAGAGCCGCCGCGAACAGTTGAGCCAGTTGCTCGGCGTGCTGCAAACGCTGGAGCGCGCCACCACGCCGCTGCTGCTGATCCATCCGACCGGCCCGGTCGGCACGGCGCGTTCCGGCATGATGATGTCCGAGGTGACGCCGGCCCTGAACCGTCAGGCCGAGGATCTGCGCGCGCAATTGCTGGAACTCGCCGCGCTGCAGGAGTTCCAGAAATCGGCCGAACGCGACCTTGAGTGGGGCCTGTCGGGCGTGCAGCAGGCGCGGGTCAACCTGTCCCAGGCGATCAACGACAGGGTCGACCTGCCGCGCCGCTTTGCCGACGATCCGGTGCGGGTGCAGATACTGGCCGACAACAGCCAGACCCTTCAGGGCTTTGCCGACAAGCTGCAAGAGGTGGAGGCGACGGAGCCGACGGAGGATGCCGCGCCCTTCGAAGAGGCCCTTGGCAAACTGCCCCTGCCTGCGGAGGGAACCGTCCTGCGCGGCTTCAACGAAGAGGATGCTGCGGGGCTGAAACGGCCCGGTCTGGTGCTAAGCACCCGGCCGCTGTCGCTGATCACCGCGCCCTGGGCCGCGACCGTGCGCTATGCCGGACCGTTCCTCGATTACGGAAATGTTATTATCCTGGAGCCCGATGCGGCGTATTTAATTGTTTTGGCCGGGCTGGATCAGGTCTATGTTGAGCTCGGACAGATTTTGGATCAGGGCGAGCCGGTCGGCCTGCTGGGGGGGTCCCAGCCGGCGACCGCAGAATTTTTGATCGAGGCATCACAAGGTGGTGGTACTATTGACCAGAAAACGCTCTATATAGAGATCAGAAAAGACGGAACGCCGACCGATCCCGCAAAATGGTTTGCTGTCGGAAATAACTAGGAAGACCCATGAAAAAATTGATTATCGCTGCAATGATCGGAACGCTGGGCGGCGTGGTCTTGACGACCCAGCTGACCATGCCGCTGATTGCACAGGAGACAGACCGGGCCAAATCCACCTATGAGCAGCTCGATCTGTTCGGCGATATCTTCGAAAGAATACGCTCGGCCTATGTCGAGCCGGTGGACGAAGGCAAGCTGATCGAAAGCGCGATCAACGGCATGCTGACCTCGCTCGATCCGCATTCCAGCTATATGCCACCCGAGGACTTCGACAACATGCGCGTGCAGACGCGCGGCGAGTTCGGCGGGCTCGGGATCGAGGTGACGCAGGAAAACGGCTTTGTCAAAGTGGTGTCGCCGATCGACGACACACCCGCTGCCGAGGCGGGGATTCAGGCGGGCGACTTCATCACCAAGGTTGACGGCGAGTCGACGCTGGGCATGACACTGGACGACGCGGTCGACCTGATGCGCGGCCCCGTCGGCGCCGAGATCGTGATCACCATTGTCCGCGAAGGCATCGAGGAACCCTTTGACGTCACCATCGTCCGCGACGTCATCAAGATCCGCGCGGTGCGTACCCGCGCCGAAGGCGAAACAGTCGTTCTGCGGGTGTCGTCCTTCACCGACCAGACCTATACCAACCTCGAAGACGGCCTGAAAGAGGCAGTCACCGATCTGGGCGGCATCGAAAAGGTCAACGGTTTCGTCATCGACCTGCGCAACAACCCCGGCGGTCTGCTGAACCAGGCGGTGCAAGTTGCCGACGCATTCCTCGACAAGGGCGAGATCGTCTCGACCCGTGGCCGTGATCCGGCCGACAGCGACCGGTTCAACGCGACCGAGGGCGATCTGGCGCAGGGCAAGCCGGTGGTCGTTCTGATCAACGGCGGCTCCGCTTCGGCATCCGAGATTGTGGCGGGTGCTCTGCAGGATCACCAGCGGGCGGTCGTCATCGGCACGCGCAGTTTCGGCAAGGGCTCCGTCCAGACCATCATGCCGTTGCAGGGCGACGGCGCGATCCGCCTGACGACGGCACGGTACTATACCCCGTCCGGCCGCTCGATCCAGGCGCTGGGCGTTTCGCCCGATATCGTCGTCGACCAGCGTCCGCCGTCGGAAGCCACAGACGAGGAGAAGGACAGCGCCAACCAGCGGTTCGAAGCCGACCTGCGCGGCGCGCTGAGCAACGACAGCCTGACCGAGGATGAAAAGAAGCAACTGGAAGCCGAGCGCAAGGCGCAGGAGCAGGTCGCGAAATTGCGCGATCAGGATTACCAGCTGGCCTATGCGCTGGACGTGCTGAGAGGGCTTTCGGTATTGAACGGACCCAAATAAGAAGCGAGGCGATTGCGATGCCCCTGCCGGACGAGCGGAGGTGTAAATGACCGAGGATGAAATTCTGGCGCTGCCCTACCGGCCCTGCGTCGGCATCATGGTATGCAATCGCTTCGGCGGCATTTTCGCCGGACAACGGCTCGACAGCAGTTACGACGCGTGGCAGATGCCGCAGGGCGGCATCGAGGCGGGTGAAGATCCGCGCGCCGCGGCTCTGCGCGAGTTGGCGGAGGAAACCGGCATACCGGCAACGGCCGTCGAGATCGTGGCCGAGACCCGCGACTGGATTCCCTATGACCTGCCCTACCATCTGGTGCCGCGGCTGTGGAAAGGCCGCTATCGCGGCCAGAAGCAGCGCTGGTTCCTGATGCGGTTCAGCGGCGACGACAGCATGATCAACATCGACACCGAGGTGCCGGAGTTCAGCCGCTGGTGCTGGCTGCGGCCCGAGGAACTGCTCGACCGGATCGTGCCGTTCAAACGCAAGACCTACGCGCAGGTCATCCGCGAGTTCAAGGCGCAGGTCGAATAGCGGCGCTTCGCGGCCAAGCGGACAGGCCGTAGACGA
>JBFIHV010000296.1:0-3882 GCA_041601595.1 Amylibacter sp.
GTCATGTTGATGCTGGCTTTCAATGTGTTGGGCGATGCGGTCCGGGACGTACTGGACCCACGGCACAGCGGGTCGCCCAAGCCGCCCGACACCGCGGTTTAGGCCGATGAATGCAACTCTCGAGGAATACCAATGACTGACTTACATGTAGTTTTGCATCCCGAACTTCCGCCGGGCGTAGCTGACTTTCTGGAGGGTGTTGCGGGGCTTGCATTGCACAGGTCGGCAGACGAGCGTGCGGTGACCGAGAGCCTGAAGAACGGCGCCGAGGTTCTGGTGACCCACACCTGGCGCGACTCGTTCCTGACGCCTTCGCTGCGATGGATAGCAGGCACCGGCGCCGGCTACGAACAGTACCCGCTCGACAAATTCAAGTCGCAGGGCATCGTGCTGACGACCGCCGCCGGCGTGCACTCGCAATGCGTTGCCGAACATGCCTTTGCCCTGCTTCTGTCATTGACCCGCCGCGTCGGCGAGGCGGCCAGAAACATGACGCAGTGCCACTGGGAAGCGCTCATCGGCGAAGAACTCACGGGAAAGAAACTCGCCATCGTCGGACACGGACGGATCGGCGAGGAAATCGCCCGTCGCGCGCAGAACTGGGGCATGTCCATCATCGGCATCAAACGGAACCCCGACCGGTACAGCGGTTGCGTCGAGGATATCCGGGGCATCGATCAGCTTTCGGACGTCTGCGCCTGGGCCGATATCGTGGTCCTGTCCTCTCCCGCCAACCCTGACGGTTCCCACATGATCGGCCGGAAAGAGTTCGAGCTTCTCGGCGCCGGATGGATCGTCAACGTGGGTCGCGGCAGCCTGATTGATCAGGCCGCGCTGATCGATGCGCTGACATCCGGCGAGCTCAGGGGCGCGGGGCTGGATGTTACGGTCATCGAACCGCTGCCGGTCGATTCCCCGTTGTGGAAAATGCCCGAGGTCGTGATTACGGCCCATAACGCAGGCGCAAGTCCGGGCTTTGGAACGCGTTGGGGGGCCATTTTTGAAAAGAACCTCGCCGCGTTCCGCGGAAAGGGCGCGTGGGTAAATCTGCTGCCGGCAGAAGCGATGGATCGATCTTGATGCCAAATCTTCTGATACTGCCACCGACCGACGACTTCACGGACCGTTGCGCAGCTGCCGTTTCGGCAGCCGTGCCGGAGATGTCTGTCCGGATAGCCAGGGACCGGGAAACCGCGATGAAGTTGCTGCCCGACTGCGTTGCAGCCTTCGGGACCCTCGATGCCGAAATGCTGTCCGTCGCCGAAAAGCTTGTCTGGCTGCAAGCCCCGATGGCGGCGCCTCCGGCAGGTTACTTCTTTGACGAACTGATCGCCCATCCGGTCAAGGTCACCAATTTCCGAGGCATATACAACGATCACGTCGCCACCCATGCAGTTGCCATGCTGCTGACGATGGCGCGTAACCTGCCGGTCTATATGCGACAGCAGACGCGGCATGAATGGGTGCGGCACCTTGCCGACGAAGATATCCTGCACCTGCCGGACAGCACGATCACGGTTGTCGGCGTGGGCGGCATCGGCGCGGAAATCGGCCGGATGATTAGTGCGTTTCGCGCGAATGTGATCGGGGTCGACCCGCAAACGAAAAATGCGCCGGAAGGCTTCGTGATCGTCGTTCCCCCGGAGGAACTGGACAGCGTTCTGCCATCGTCGGATGCGGTTATCCTGACCCTGCCTCACACCCCGGAAAGCGAGGGCCTGATGAACGCGTCCCGCTTGGCGCTGATGAAACCTTCGGCGTTTCTGGTCAACATCGGCCGCGGCGCAACCGTGCACCTGGATGCCGTGGTCGATGCATTGCGCGACGGCAAGCTTGGCGGCGCGGCGCTGGACGTATTCGAAGAGGAACCTCTGCCGCCGGACCATCCGCTCTGGAACGAACCCCGCGCCTTGTTGACGCCGCACGTTGCCGTCGTCGGGCCGCATATCCCGGAACGCAGGCTGGAGGTTCTGGTCGAGAATGCACGGCGCTTTGTCGCGAAGCGCGATTTGCTCAACGTGGTCAACAAGGCGCTGTGGTACTGACAAAGCCAGCGAAAGTCGAAACGGCGGGCGACTTTCATCCGTATGGTTTATCTGCAAGCATCGGGCTCCGGACTTGGCCCCTTCCGCAATAGGTGGTGAAGCACTATGAAATCTTCGGTTTTTGTTTTCGGGACGGACCTTCTGCACGAAGGCTTCGAGGCTGTCCTCGGTGGCCTTCAGGATCGCGCAGGCGTTGACGACGTGGCGCTGTCCGTCAACTACCATCATGCCAGAGACGTTTTCCCGCACAATCCCCGATACCGGATTTACCGCCACGAAGGCGATATCGCCTGGTTCCGGCCGAACGAGACAGCCTACAAAAGCGGACTGGTGCCGCAAGTCTCGTCCGATATGGCCGACGGCGACATGCTGGCGGAACTCTGTGAGCACGCGCATCGCCGGTCCATGGGCGCGACGGCGTGGACGATCTTTTTGCACAATTCCAGACTGGCCTCCCGGAACCCGGACTGCGCCACGAGGAACGTCTACGGCGACCCCTATCTGACGGATCTGTGCCCGGCAAATCCCCGCGTTCGCGCCTTTTGCCGCGAACTGGCGGCCGATATATCGCGCTATCCCGTCCAGAGGCTGTTCGCCGAGAGCCTGCATTACCGACCGTTGGAACATGGCGAACACCACGAGCGTTACCTGATCGATATCCCGAAAGAGGCGCGAACGCTTTTGTCGCTGTGCTTTTGCCGGCACTGCCGGCAAGCAGCCATCGCGGCGGGCGTGGCGATTGACGATCTGGCCATTGCGGTTCAGAAGGCACTGGCACCGCTCTGGAACGATACGAACGCGCTGATCGCGGCCGAACCGCTGCTGTCGCAAAGCGCGAAAGCGGAACTCGCCGCATTTGTGAAGGTTCGGGAAAAAGTGGTCGCATCGCTGGTTGGCGAGGTCCGCGAGGCCATGCGCGCCGATGGGCCGACACTGGGCTTCATGGATCACGGCGGCGCAATGTCGAAAGTCATGCACGGCACCGACGCCGACGAGGACGTCCTGCTGCTGTCACGGAAGCTCGGCATCGATGTGCCGTCCGTTGTGGCGGAATGCGACGAACTCTGCGTCCTCGGATATACAGACACGCCGGAACGGCTTGCCAGGATGCTGAAACGGTACAATGAGGTGGCAGGACCCAAGTTCCCCATCACCGTGGCGTTGCGCCCCCTGCTGCCGGATTGCCGGTCAGAGGACAACCTGCAAGCGAAAATGACCGCCGTTCGCGCCGCCGGACTGGACCGGGTCGTCTTCTACCACTATGCAATGATGCCCCTGCCCCGCCTTGACTGGATCGGGCGGGCGCTGCCGCGGAAACACGGCTGAAAAATGCCGTATATTCAACAAGGAAACCGGTTGTGAAAATTTTGGTTACAGGGGCCGCAGGCCATGTCGCGACACTGGCGATGCCGGGAATTGCAGAGGGTCACAGCCTGAGGCTGACGGACATACGCCGTCCCGAACACCTTCCGTCGGGGTCGGAATTTGTGAAGACCGATCTTCTCGAGGCAGACGGGGAAACCCTGAAGAGCCTGTTCGAGGGCATCGAGGTCGTCGTCCATGCCGCCTATGTGCCCTCCGGTGAAAGGGACGTCTACAGCCTGCTGCCGCCGCAAATCGACCGGTTCGACGCAGAAATGAAAAACGTCATCGCGGCCCAGCGCGTATATCGCGGCGCCTATGACGCCGGTGTGCGCCGCGTGGTCATCGTATCCTCCAACCACGCCGCCGACTGGTACGAGCACGCCGAAATACACGCGCGGCTTCGCGATATGGTGTACCCGACCGACTATCCGTTGGCGGACAATTTCTATGGCTGGGCCAAGGCCTCCTACGA
>JBFIHV010000297.1:0-3882 GCA_041601595.1 Amylibacter sp.
TCGGGCGCCTTTTCCAGACGGGCCAGGTCGATCTGGTGCACATCCACCAGATAGGGTTCCGGATCCACACCATGTTCCCGCATCAGGCCGGACAGGGTCGTTCCGTATTCCATCCAGTACTTGTGGCGCAGGCGGTCAGCCTCCGCGCGGCCGACATTCAGCGCGCGGACGACAAAATCCGTCATTCGAACCTCGATCTGGTCGAACAGCGCCGCCGCGGGCGGGTAGAGCGTGTTGTCGAGGTCGAAAATCCAGTGGTTTACATGGTCGAAATCATTTTTCATGGGCTGAATCTAGTCCGAAGCCATGGGCGCGTCCAGCGCCATCGGAGGGCAGGTTTTCATTGTGAATGGCGGCACGGGCCGCTAAAGTGTGCCTGTGTATACAAGGACAATGCCATGACCGTTTCCACGCCCCCGACCAAGGACGCATACGACCTGATCCTCGATGCTATCGACCAGGGAATATACGGGCCGCGCGACCGGCTGGTCGAGGCGGAACTGGCCGAACGGTTCGGCGTGTCGCGCACGCCTATCCGCGAGGCGCTGCAGAGGCTGGAAACGCAAGCCATGCTGACGCGGGATGGCCGGTCGCTGGTGGTTGCCTCGCTGGATCACAACCAACTGGCCGAGCTTTATGCGGTGCGCTCTGCCCTCGAAGGGCTGGCGGCGCGGCTGGCGGCGAAACATGCAACGGCCGAAGAGGTCCGGGTGCTGTACGACATGATTGCCGCCGACCGCCAGATTGTGGGCGATCCGCGCAAGCTGTCGCGCGCCAACCGGCGGTTTCACGGGCAGATTCATCTGGCGAGTCACAACCGCTATCTGGTCCAGCAACTGGAAATGGTGCATCGCTCGATGGCGCTGCTGGCCACGACGTCGCTGGCTGTGGACGGTCGCGGCGCCGAGGCGCTGGACGAGCACGAGGCGATCGTGAAAGCGATCGAGGCCGGAGACGAGGATGCGGCGGAAGCGGCGCTCAAGGCGCATATCTCGCATGCTTATGAAACCCGGCTCAAGATCGACGCGGGCGGCTTCTAGCGGCCTCCGGTCTGGGTTCCGGCCAGAAAATTCCATTTCTTTGACGGGTCGCGCGACGTGAGCCGCGATATTTCGCCCTGATAGTCCGCGTCGTTGATGCCGTGGGCGGTCTTGTCCCAGAAACTGGGGCGGGTGAACAATTCGAAAATCGCCTTGTAGGCCGCCAGACAGCCGATCGGCCAATAGAAGATCATTGTCGGAAGAAAGCTGCGCAGATGCCGATGGTTCGTGCCGTTGGTAGCAACATAGCCCAGCAACAGAAGGATGAGTTCGGTCATCACGAAGGCCGCGATCATGGTGCCCAGAAACAGCGGCGACAGCAGATTATAGAACGCGAGGTCGACGCCGAAGGTCAGAAGCCAAAGCGGCAGAACGATCGGCGCGGTGGCAAAGGCCGTCATGGTGCCAAGGAACAGAACGTTGAATATCACGAATCCGACCGGCCCCAGATCGCGATAGAGTGCGCTCGGGCGGGCCAAATGCGTGATCCACGTCATCATGAACCCCTTGAGCCAGCGCGAACGTTGCCGGACCCAGGGCCGAAGGCGAAAGTTCGCCTCTTCATAGGTGGTCGAATCGACCATTTCGCAGCGGTATCCGAGGCGCTTCATGCGCATTCCCAGATCGGCATCCTCGGTGACGTTATGCGCGTCCCAGCGGCCGATCTCCTCCAGAATGTCGCGGCGGAAATAGACGGAGGTGCCGCCCAGCGGGATCGGCAGTTTCAATGCGTCCAACCCGTGCAGGATCACCCGGAACAGGATCGCGTATTCGATGGCGAAACAACGTGACAGCCAGTTTGTGCGCGCGTTGTAGTAATCCAGCGCGCATTGCACGCTGGCCACGTCGGAGGGCGCCGTCGCAAGATGTTCGACCACGGCGAATATCTGGTCGGGTTCGGGGGCGTCCTCTGCATCGAAGACGCCGATGATGTCGCCCTGACAGAAGTCCAGTGCGTAATTCATGGCGCGCGGCTTGGTTTGCAGGTCGCTGACGGGAACCTCTATGGCCTTGAACTGGCGCGGCAGCGGGTGCTGGGCAAGATGCTGTGCGGTTTCCGTGTCGGCGGCCTCGTACACCAGACAGATTTCCAGCAATTCGGCGGGATAGTTCAGCCGCTCCATCCGCGCGATCAGGCGGTCCAGAATGTCGCTCTCTCTCAACAGCGGGATCAGGACCGAGACTTTCGGCAGCTTTTGCGGCCGTTCGCGGACCACCGGCTGTCGCCGTTTGCGGCGGAAATAGGCGGTCAGGCAAATGATCTTGAACGTCGTGTTGCAGATGAGCGCGGCCAGCACCCAGGTGAGCAGGGCGCCAAAGGCCGCCTCGGGGTAGTAGTAAGAGACGCCGGAAATCACGGACAGCAAGGCAAGGCCGAGCAGCAGGGGGCGTTTGCCGCGCCAGTTGCGAGCGGAATATTTGGCCGGGCAGATGGTATTTGCCCGTTCCGACAGGTACTCGCGCGAAGACGCGGCCACGAATTTCTCGATATCGGCGCGTGACGTCAGGACGAAGGAATAGGCGGCGCAATGCTGTCCGACCAGAGCCGAGACCTCGGCCAGTTTCTGCGGATCCGACACCGCGATCACCCAGGAAACCCCGCGCATGCGCCACGGGACGAAGGACAGGCGCAGGCAATCCTCCGGCGCAATATCGGTCAGCAGGTCCGGGTCCGGCGGTTCCCTGTCCAGCTCCACGGTCGGCAACATCGTCTGTTCGGACAGCGCGAACAGCAGATCGCGGTCACTGACCGCCCCATGGGCGCGCAGGATTTCCCCGATACGGGCGTTCTGGTACTGCTGCCGTTGCAGCGCCTGCATGATATGGCTGGGCTGGACCAGCTTGTGGCGCAGAAGAATGTCGCCGAGCCGTTCCGGGCTGCGTTTCGGATAGGCCGGATGCCGGATGGCATTTCCCGCCGTCGCGTCGGTCAGATGCATGAATTCAGTCCACTGTTTGGTGGCTGTCAGGCTCCGACTTCTTGGTTAATTCCGCGTTAAGGCAAGCGCAATCAGGCCATGGAAGCGGCAAATCTTTCAAACAGATAGAAGCTGTCCTGCGGACCGGGGCTCGCCTCTGGGTGGTGCTGCACGGAAAAGACGGGACGGTCCGTCATCCGGATGCCGCAGTTCGACCCGTCGAACAGCGAGACGTGCGATTCAACGACGCCCTCGGGCAGGCTGCCGCCGTCCACGGCGAAACCGTGGTTCATCGACGTGATCTCGACCTTGCCGGTTTCGATTTCCTTGACCGGATGGTTGGCGCCGTGGTGGCCGTGGTTCATCTTCTGGGTTTTGCCGCCGAGCGCCAGCGCCAGCATCTGGTGGCCGAGACATATGCCGAAGATCGGCAGGTCGGTCTTGTCCAGCAGGTGGCGGATCATCGGCACCGCATATTCTCCGGTGGCCGCAGGATCGCCGGGTCCGTTCGACAGGAACACGCCTTGCGGATCATGCGCCAGAACGTCTTCGGCCGTGGCCGTCGCCGGCAGAACGGTGACGTCGCAACCGGCCGAGGCCAGACAGCGCAGGATGTTGCGTTTCGCGCCATAGTCGATGGCCACCACGCGCTTGCCGCCTTTAGGAGCTTCGGAATAGCCGTCCGGCCACGCCCAGCGCTGCTCGTTCCATTTGTAGGATTGCGCGCAGGTGACTTCCTTGGCCAGATCCAGACCTTCGAGTCCGGGAAACGCGCGGGCGTGCTCCAGCAGCGCCAGCAAGTCGAAATGGCCCGCCGGATCGTGCGAGATCGCCACATGCGGCGCGCCCTGCAGACGGATCGCGCGGGTCAGGCGGCGGGTGTCGATGCCGCCGACGCCGATACGGCCGCGTTTCAGCAGCCA
>JBFIHV010000298.1:0-3863 GCA_041601595.1 Amylibacter sp.
AACTATCACGATCCGGCCAACTTCGAGGCCTTTACAGCTGCAACCGGCGCGCATGTGCAGGTCAACGTCTTCGGTTCGAACGAGGAAATGCTGGCCAAGCTTCAGGCAGGCGGCAGCGGCTGGGACGTGTTCGTGCCGACCAACTACACCATCACCACCTATGTCGGCGAAGATCTGATCGAGCCGCTGGATACCGCCATGCTGCCCAATTATGACGCGGCCTCCTACAATCCGCGTTTTGCCGAGGCCGGATCGGTCGATGGCAAGCTCTATGCGGTACCGAAGAACTGGGGCACGACCGGTTACGTTGTGAACACCAAACATACCGGCGGACGCACTCTGACGTCCTGGAAGGACTTCTGGGACATCGCGAGAAACGAGTTTTCCGGTCGCGGAATGGTGCATGACTATCAGTTAACTACGATCGGCAATGCACTGAAATACTTCGGTTATTCCTTCAACTCCATCGACGAGAAGGAACTGGCGGACGCTGAAAAACTGCTGCTGGACGTCAAACCGCACCTGTTCGCGATCTCTTCCGACTATCAGCCGGCGCTGCGCAACGGCGACGCATGGATGTCCATGGCCTGGACCGGCGACGGCAAGCAGTTGAACTCCGACATGCCCGAGATGGAGTATGTTCTGGGTGTCGAGGGCGGCGAAATCTGGAGCGATTATTTCGCCATTCCAAAGGGCGCGCCACACCGCGACGCGGCCTATGCGCTGATCAACTTCCTGCTCGATCCGGAAGTGAATTCCCGCGAAGTGCTGGCGCACGGCTATCCGACGGCGGACGCACGCACAAACGCGCTGTTGCCGGAAAGCCTGCTGAGCGACCCGATTCTGTACCCGGCGGAAGGACTGCTGAGTGCGCTCGAATTCGGTGCGGCCGCAACTCTGACCGATCCGAACCGTGCCGAACTGATGGCGCGTTTCAAATCGGCCTAGTTTAAGACAGGTGAGAACGACATGACACAACGCACGCGCAACTGGTTGTTGCTGGCTCCTGCCGGAACATGGTTTCTGGTAATGCTGATCGTGCCGCTGACGGTCGTTCTCATCTACAGCTTCGGGGAGCGGGCAACGGCCGGTGGCTACAGCGCCGCCTTCACGCTGGAACAATACGCCAACCTTCCCGCCCGCTGGACGGCGTTCAAGAACACGATGATACTGGCGCCGGTGGGAACACTGGCGGCGGTTCTGATCGCCTATCCGGTGGCATATTTTCTGGCCGTGCGCGTCGAGCCGAAATGGAAGACGATCCTGCTGGTCCTGGTGATCGTGCCCTTCTGGACCTCGATCCTGATCCGCAGCTACGCATGGATCTTCCTTTTGGGAGGCCGCGGAATACCGGCGCTGCTGGAATGGGCCGGCATCGAAGGCGTGCGCCTGATCAACACGCCCTTCTCGGTTCTGGTCGGGATCATATACGGCTATTTGCCGCTTATGGTCTTTCCGATCTACGTCAACCTTGAACGGCTGGACAAGCGTCTGCTGGAGGCGTCATCGGACCTTGGCGCGAAACCCTGGCGCACCTTCATACAGGTAACCCTTCCCATGTCGATACCGGGCATCGCGACAGGGTGCATGCTGGTGTTCATCCTGCTGATGGGCGAGTTTCTGATCCCGGCGCTTCTGGGCGGTGGCAAGGTTTTCTTCGTCGGCAATGCGCTGGTGGACCTGTTTCTGCAATCCCGCAACTGGCCTTATGGCTCGGCTGTGGCGGTAACCCTAGTGGTCATCATGCTGATCACGGTCACGATCTATATGCGGCTCATCAAACGTCTGGGCGCGCAACGCGAAGACGTTTCGCTGATGTAAGGGCAAAAAAAATGAGACTGTATGCCATCTGTGTCTATCTGTTCCTATACATCCCGATCGGTGTGATCGCGCTGTTCAGCTTCAACGCCGGTCGCCACGCGAGCCAACTGCAAGGGTTTTCCACCAAATGGTACGGCATCGCCCTGTCCAACCCGTTTGTGATGGATGCGCTGGAAACCAGCCTGATCGTCGCCCTGATCTCGGCCACTTGCGCCAGCCTGTTCGGAACAATGGCCGCCGTTGCGCTGCAAGGCATCAAGGGGCCCGTGCGTACGGCCTTTGACGCGCTGATCTATATCTCTGTCATGATCCCCGGCATCGTCATCGGCATTGCCACGCTGATCGGTCTGGTGACGATATTCGATCAACTCAACCCTTTGATCGCGGCCCTCTGGCCCGAAGGGATGCAGCCGCCTCAGCTGCACATGGGCTTCGGATCGCTGATCGCGGCTCACACCCTGTTTCTGATGGCGCTGGTCATCATTATCGTGCGCGCCCGTCTGGCCGGCATGGACCGCGCCCTGACCGAAGCGTCATCGGACCTTTACGCAACGCCGTTCGCGACCTTCCGTCAGGTTACGCTGCCGCTGATCTTTCCGGCCATCATGGCGGGGTTCCTGCTCAGCTTCACCTTCAGCTTCGATGATTTCATCGTCGCCTTCTTCGTGGCCGGATCGGAAACCACCTTGCCGATCTATGTGTTTTCCTCGATCCGCCGCGGGGTCACGCCCGAAATCAACGCTATCGGCACAATGGTCATGGCGGCATCGCTGTTGATGCTCGTGACGGCGCAAATCCTTCTCAGACGCGGAGAGAAAAAGAAAAAATGACGGTTTCTCATAGTGTTGCAAACCGAGGATTTTCGGAACCTCTTGCGAACAAGATCGCCTTCGTGACCGCTGCCGGATCGGGTATCGGACGCTCGGGCGCCATCGCCATGGCGCGGTGCGGTGCGCATGTCGTGGTGACGGACAAGGACGAAACGCTCGCAGCGGACACCGCCGCCGCGATTGCCGATCAAGGCTTCAAGGCTTCGTCTTTGCCTCTGGACGTGACGAATGACGCGGCACTTCAGGCGGCCATCGACCACACAATCAAGAAGCATGGTCGCCTCGACGTCCTGCATTCCCACGCCGGCATCCAGATCGAGGGGACGCTCGAACAGGTTTCCGCCGAAGAAATGGACGCCTCCTGGGCTCTGAACGTCAGGTCGCATTTCGTTGCGGCGCGCGCTGTCATCGGACAGATGAAGAGGCAGGGCGGCGGCAGCGTCATCATCACCTCTTCGAATTCCGGCGTTCAGTTCGACCGAGAGATGATCGCCTACGCCACCACAAAGCACGCCGTCATTGCGATGACCCGCCAGATGGCCGCCGACTATGCCAAATACAACGTCCGCTTCAATGCGCTGTGTCCCGGGTTTGTAGACACGCCGTTCAATGCCGGATTCGAGATTCAGATGGGCGGACGCGCGGCGCTGGAATCCTATATTTCCACAAACATCCCGATGGGCCGATGGGCGACAACCGACGAAATTTCGGACGCCATCGTTTTCCTTGCGTCGGAAATGTCGTCCTTCATGACAGGCCATGCGCTGGTCGTTGACGGGGGCGAGAGCATCTAGGCGGGAAATGCCGCCGATTGATACCGGAGGCCTTCTGTGCAAAGAAGCAGTGTCCGGTCTGAATATGAATGATAGTGGGGTAGCGACTATGCGATATGTAAAACCTGCAACTGCACAGGAGGCCGCAGACCTCTTGAAACAGGAACCCGGCGTGACCAGGGTCCTGTCCGGTGGCACGGACGTTCTGGTGCAGATCAAGGCCGGCATGATAGAGCCCGACTTGGTTGTCGACATCAAGAACCTGAACCAGATCAAGGACATAACCCCTGAACTGGGCGGCTTCCGCATCGGAGCCGCCGTTTCCGGAGCCGCGTTGGGCGAGCATGCGGGCGTTACCGCCCTTTGGCCGGGGATCGTGGAGGCGTTTCAACTGATCGGCTCGACGCAGGTGCAGGGTCGCGCCACGATGGCCGGAAAC
>JBFIHV010000299.1:0-3861 GCA_041601595.1 Amylibacter sp.
CCTTGGGATGGATTTCCCTGAGAACCTGAATTTTGCGGAATTTGCGGGCCCTGACGATCTGCTCGATCCTGTCGATGACGATCTCTTCCTCCGCCTCGAACAATCCGACGAATCCGGAGGGTGTCGACAGGAAAAAGCCGGCCAGATCTCTGGAGTGGCAGTCGAGCTGCATCACCTCGACCGCCGTCGTTTGCTGCAATGCCGACAATTCCGGCGATGCCTTGCAGACAAACAAGACCTGGACGATAGGCATGACAACGATATCCCCCCAAGGCATTCGTTCTTGAATTTACAGAAGGGTTAATATTAAGTAATTGCAAGTAAAAAGTAATATTCAATACCGAATATACTTCCGGTTCACGGGATATTATTCCCGCGCTTCGCCCTAAGTTTGGCGAAATACTCGACCCGCTTTTTCAGTTCCCGCTCGAAACCCCGATCCTCCGGCAGGTAGTAGACGCCGCGCGCCATGGCCTCGGGAAAATAGTTCTGGCCCGAGAACCCGTCGGGCTGGTCATGGTCATAGAGGTAGCCCTCGCCATAGCCCTGATCCTTCATAAGGCCGGTCGGCGCATTCAGGATATGCTTGGGCGGCGGCGCCGATCCGGTCTTTTTCGCCGCCTGCCGCGCCTGCGAGAAACCGGCATAGGCGGCGCGGGATTTGGGCGCCAGCGCCAGATAGACCACGGCCTGCGCCAGCGCAAGTTCGCCTTCGGGACTGCCCAGGCGCTCATAGGTCTGCCAGGATTGCAGACAGACCGCCTGCGCCTGCGGGTCGGCCAACCCTATATCCTCGACCGCCATGCGCGTGATTCGCCGCGCCAGATAGCGCGGGTCCTCGCCGCCGATCAGCATCCGCGCGAACCAGTAGAGCGCCGCGTCGGGGTCGGAACCGCGCACGGATTTGTGCAGGGCGGAGATCAGGTTGTAATGCTCGTCGCCGGACTTGTCATAGTTCGGCATGCGCTTCGACAACCGCCGCGCCATGGTTTCCGCATCGACCTTGCCGCCGTCTTTCCAGGAAAAGCATTGCTCCAGCAGGTTCAGCAGCGCCCTCCCGTCGCCGTCGGCCATGTCCAGCACCGCGTCGCGGGCCTCTGCCGTCAGCGGCAGCTTCCGGCCCATGGCGCGTTCGGCCCGTTGCGCCAGCAGTTCCAGTTCCGTCAGCGTCAGGCGTTCGAGAACCAGCACCTGCGACCGCGACAGCAGCGCCGAGTTCAGCTCGAAGGACGGGTTCTCCGTCGTCGCGCCGACCAGAACGATGGTGCCGTTTTCCATATGCGGCAGGAAACTGTCCTGCTGGGACTTGTTGAAGCGGTGGATCTCGTCCACGAACAGCAGCGTGCCCTTGCCGTTCTGGCGGCGCAGGCGGGCGGCCTCGAATATCTTCTTCAGATCGGCGACGCCGGTGAAGATCGCGCTGATCTGGACGAAGGCCAAATTCACTTCTGTCGCCAGCAGCTTTGCCAGCGTGGTCTTGCCCACGCCCGGCGGCCCCCAGAAAATGACGGAGCCGAGGGTCTTGTTGGCCAGCATGGTGCGTAGCGGCCCGTCGGGGCCGAGCAGATGCTCCTGTCCGATCACCTCGTCGAGCGCGGTCGGCCGGATGCGCTCGGCGAGTGGTGTCGCGCCACTCGCCAAATCCTTGCCGCCAGACGACTGGTCGAACAGGTCCGCCATTTGAATGTCCTTGTTACCCGTAACCAATTCACCCTAATGAACGCAGGCGGGACACTCAATACGCCACGGCTGTCAATTGAGCGTGTTGACCAGACTCATTTTGACAACCCGGTTCATCGCGCCTTCGATATCCAGTTTCGGCCCCGCCGCTTCGCACTGGTAACCGATCCGGCTCATCCAGCGGCCCCAGACCACGGGGCACAGACCGTAAAGCTGGGTTGCTCCGAGGGTTCTGGCGGCATTGATCATCTCGCCCATCAGGTCGCGCTGGACCTCGGCGCGCTTGGTCGACGGCACGCTCTGCGAGATGAACACGCGCGAGGACTCCCATACATGGGCCGCGACGGGCGCCTCGTCATAGAGCAGGGTCGAGGGGATCGAGCCCAGCAGGCCCAGTTGGGCGTCCCGGATCATGTAGGAATAGATCCCGCATCTGGCAGTGGTCGGCGTCAGGCGGATGCCGGCCAGCACCTGTCCGAACTCGTGGACCGCGATCCAGCGGCTCTGGGGCGTATCGTACTGGTCGAACTCCATTCCCTCGGCCTGGGGAAGATCCCATTTCCGATGGACGATAAAGGACTCGTGCCTTGCGCGCAGAACGTTGGTGAACAACGTTCCATGATCGTGCATATTGCTGAAAGACAGGGTAGTGGTTTGCATATTAGCCTCCGGGCTTGGTTGGTGAACTCCAACCCTGCGCGGCGACTGCCTATAGAAGTTTGTATTCGATCGCTCTTTGAATAGCTTCTGCCGTGGTTCTGGCGAGTAACCTCTCTCTGGCCGATTTCAACCTAGCTTTCAGGGCACTTTCGGATATTCCTAGTTGCGCGGCGGCAGCAGCATAACGACTTCCATTTGCAATCAAGCGCAGGGCATGAATCTGTGCGTCGGTCAGGCTGTCTGGCGGCGTTGTTTCCATGTGCAGAAGGTGGACGATCCCGGCGATCTGTTCGATCTCGCTGTCAGTGAATTCCCTGTCAGACCTCGAAAAACCGCCAATCGACCGCGATGAAAGGGGGCCGTGGGAAACGGCCACTCCGTAAATCAAACCATGTGCAGCAGCCTGTCCCCAGATATCGTGCGGGTCCGGAATCGTAATTTCACTCCAGCGCCGCGTGCCCACCTCGCTAAAACCCCAGGACACCATAGGGTCACAAAGCATGTAACCCTTCTGTGTATATATCTCGATCCACTCCGGTGGATATGTGCGGTACAGAAACAGCGCCGAGGCAAACCGGATATGCAACCCCAATGCATAGCCGCTGGGCGCCAGAACACCCAGTTTTGCAAGCTGTACGTCTATACCTATCTTTTTGGACATGTCTTTTTAGACAAATTGTTTTTTTCGCAGTCAACCTTAAATTGAACTCTGAAGGAAGTATTTGTAATTTGTTAACCGGGATTCGCAATCAAATGGCCATTTCAACAGTATCCGCAAAAACATTTCTGGAGACCATGAAACTTCCGGACGACCAGCGCCGCGCGATGCTGGAGTCGCTCGGGGCGAAAATCATGGATCAACTCAGTTCGGACCGTGATTCGCCGCAGTCGGGCGCGTTTGACGTCAGGCTGTCGCCCAAGAGCGCCTGACCGCCGCCCGACGTTCGGAAGATGACAAAAAGCCCGCGACTTTGTCACGGGCTTCCTGTTGTTCTCTATCTGATTCGCCGGCTTAATCTTCGGCGTTCTCTTCGGCTTCGAGGCGGGCCTTGTCGCCGGCGCCTTTTGCGGCCGGATCGCGGTCCACCAGTTCGATGATCGCCATAGGCGCCATGTCGCCATAGCGGAAGCCGGCTTTCAGAACGCGGACATAACCGCCCTGGCGTTCCTTGTAGCGCGGGCCCAGCACATCGAACAGTTTCGATACGTAGGCATCCTGTTTCAGCTTCGAAGCCGCCTGACGGCGGGCGTGCAGATCGCCGCGTTTGGCCAGTGTGATCAGTTTTTCAACGATCGGGCCAAGCTCCTTGGCTTTCGGCAAGGTTGTCTTGATTTGCTCATGTTCGATGAGCGAGCCTGCCATGTTGGAAAACAGAGCCTTGCGGTGCTCATGTGTCCGGTTCAGGCGGCGGTAACCACGTGCGTGACGCATTTTTTGGGTCCTTTCGGTTCGTTTCTACTTTGTCCGGCAGCCGATTGCGATTACGGCCACTCTCCTTGGGGCTTTGCGCCCATGTATTC
>JBFIHV010000300.1:0-3851 GCA_041601595.1 Amylibacter sp.
CCCTTCCCGATCGTCAGGTCGACGTGATTGACCGCGCGCACCACGGTTTCGGGTACACCGGTCAGGCGTTCCGCCAGACTACGGCTGCCGAAGTAATGTTTCGACAGGTTTTCGACTTTCAGCAGCGGCGCGGTCATGACAGCTCCTCCTCGGTGCGGATACAGCGCACGCGGCGCTCCGGTGCTATGTCGCGCATGGCGATCGGTTTCAGACAGGCGTCCGAGCGGACCGCACAGCGCGAATAGAACCGGCACTGGGGCGGCAGGTTGATAAGGTCGGGCACCTGGCCCTGGATCGGCTGAATCGGTTGCCCGCGCATCGCGATCCTCGGGATCGAGGCCAGCAGCCCGCGCGTATAGGGATGGCGCGGATTGGCGATGATCTGTCGGGTCGGCCCCTCTTCGACGACCTGTCCGGCATACATCACCATCATGCGGTCGCAATGTTCGGCGACGACGCCCAGATCGTGGGTGATCAGAACGACGCTCATACCCAGCTTGGCACGGATATCCGTTATCAGTTCCAGAACCTGCGCCTGAATCGTCACGTCCAGCGCGGTCGTCGGCTCGTCCGCGATCAGCAACTGCGGCCGGCAGGCCAGCGCGATGGCGATCATGATCCGCTGCCGCATGCCGCCGGAAAACTCGTGCGGATACTGGCGCAGCCGGCTTTCTGCCGATGGGATACCGACCAGCCCGAGCATTTCGACAGATTTGTCACGCACCATCTGCGCCCGCGCGCGGCCCCTCGGCGGCAGGGTTTCGTCGTGGGCGATCAGGACCTCGGCGATCTGTTCACCGACGGTCAACGCAGGGTTCAGGGCAGTCAGCGCATCCTGCATCGTCATCGCGATTTCCTTGCCACGAATGGCCCGCATCTGGGCGGTGGACAAGGTTCGCAGATTGCGGCCGTTGAAAATGATGTCCCCGGCATCGATCCGGCCCGGTGCGCGCACCAGCCCCATCACCGAATTGAAGGTGACGCTTTTCCCCGACCCCGACTCGCCGACGATGCCCAGACATTCGCCGCGGCGCACCTCGACGTCAACCCCGTCGACGGCCCAGACGGAACCCGCTCGCGTTTCAAAGACGGTGCGCAGGCCGCGCACTTCCAGCAGATTATCGGTCATTCCGCGAACCTCGGGTCAAAGGCGTCGCGCAGACCCTGGCTGGCAACGTTGATGGCAAGAACCAGCAGTAAAATCGCAATCCCCGGAAAGGTCGAGACCCACCATGCCTCCAGTATGAAGGCGCGCCCGTCGGCCACCATCGACCCCCAGGAAGAGGTCGGAGGCTGCACACCCAGCCCTAGGAAGGACAGGCTTGCCTCCAGAATGATCACATGCGCCATGCGGATCGTGGACACCACGACGACCGGCGACAGGATGTTGGGCAGGATTTCCTTGAGCATGATATGCCGTCCCGAAGCCCCCAGTGCGCGGGCCGCCTCGACATATTCCAGCTGGCTGGTGGCCAGCGTTTCGCCCCGCACGACGCGGCAGGGGATCACCCATTCCTTGTAGGCGAGCGCAAGAATGATATTCAGCAGGCCAGGCCCCATCATGGCCATCAGACCAATCGCGAAAATCAGGTAGGGAAAGCCGAGCAGGATATCGACAATGCGCGAAATCACCACATCGACCCAGCCGCGCAGGTAACCGGAGGCCAGACCGGCCAGAATGCCGATGGTCGTCGCCACCAGAATGACCGAGGCGCCGATGAAGATCGAAATCCTGGCGCCGTAGATGATGCGGGACAGAATATCGCGGCCCAGCGCATCGCAGCCCAGAACGTAGCTCCAGTCGCCGCCCTCGGCCCAGGCCGGGGGTTGCAGGCGCAGGAACAGGTCGGTTTCGGTCGGGTCGTGCGGCGCGATCAGGGGCGCGAAAATCGCCATGAACACAAACAGGAGCACGACAATGGCGCTGCCCATCGCAAGGCCGTTCTGCGCGAAATTGCTCAGGTTGCGGCGAAAAATGGATTCCACCTGCTCTTGCGGCATATCGACGGTCAGGCTCACAGTTTCACCCTCGGGTTCAGGAATGTGTAGAGAATGTCGGCCGCGAAATTCAGCAGCACGTAAGTGACGGCGTAGAACAGCACTGCCGCCTGAACGAGCGGATAGTTCCGCAAGAAGATGCTCTCGACCACCAGCCGACCCAGTCCGGGCCAGCCGAAAACGGTCTCGACGATCATGTTGCCGCCCAGAAGCGACCCCGTTTCGATGGCCGCGACCGTGACGGTCGGGATCAGCGCGTTCTTCAGCGCGTGACGAAACAGGACGCGCCGCCGGCTGAGGCCCTTGGCATCCGCGAAGGTGACGTAGTCCTGACGCAGCACTTCCAGCATCGATGTGCGGGTGACGCGCATCAGGATCGCCGTCATCGGCAGCCCCAGCGTGATGGCGGGCAGCAGGATATGTTTGAAGGCGTCGAAAAATGCAGCGAACTCGCCCCGCAGAAGCGTGTCGATCAGCAGGAAATGGGTAATGGGCTCGATCTCGCTGGAATAGCCTATCCGTCCGGACACCGGCAGGATTTGCAGGTGGACTGCGAACAGCATCAGCAGCAGGATACCGAACCAGAAACCGGGCAGCGACACCCCCAGCAGAGACCCGACAGTGGCAAAGCGGTCGAGTATGGAATTCTTTTTGATCGCGGCCAGCACCCCCAGCGGAATAGACGTGACCAGCGCCACGATCAGCGCGACGAGGCTGAGTTCGATCGTGGCCGGCAGACGTTCGGCGATAACCTCGCTGACCGGGCGGCGGTGATAGAAACTGGTGCCGAAATCCCCCTGCACCGCATTTCCGAGAAAGACGAAGAACCGTTCGTACATCGGGCGGTCAAGGCCCAGATCGCGGCGCATCGCCGCCTCTTGCTCGGGGGTCACGGCCTGATCCCCGATCATGATCTGCACCGGGTCTCCGGGCGTCAGCGCCATCATCACGAAGACGATCAGGCTGACACCCAGAAGAACGGGCACGAGTTGAAGAAGGCGTTCCAGAAGCTTTCCGAGACTCATGCCCGTTACTCCCCGTTCGGTTTCAGGTTACTCGACGCAAGCGTCGTGCAGGTTGATGCGGCTGTCGGCGCTGGGTTTCCAGCCTGACAGGCGCTTGGACACGCCATAGATGTCTTGCGGCACCCAGAGGTAGACGTAAGGCGCATCGGCGTTGATCATCAGCTCTGCCTCCCGGTACATGGCCGCACGTTTCTCGGTATCGAGTTCGATAGCGGCGGCATCAAGCAGCGCGTCCAGTTCGGGGTTGGCATATCCGGCCGAGTTGCCACGGTCATTGGTGCGGTGGGTCGGGGTAAAAATATCGAACGGATCGAGCGAGCCGTTGCCCCAGCTGGTGAAATACATGTCACCGGATTTTTCCGCGCCCTTGGTCCGCCACTTGTCAGCCAGCTGCGCGCCTTCGCCAACCGCGACCTTGGTGCGGATACCGGCTTTCGTCAGCAGCGAAGCTACGGCCTCGGCGGTGTCCTTGAAGGCGCCTTCGACGTCCATGGTAACGTCGATGCCGTCAGGATAACCGGCTTCGGCCAGCAGGGCCTTAGCTTTCTCGGGATCGTATTCATAAGCAGGCAGTTCGCTTGAACCGAATGCATCCGGCGACAATATCCCCTCGATCGGCGCGGCGTTGCCGTCCAGGATCTTGTCGATGATCAGGTTCTTGTCGATGGCATGCGCCGCGGCCTGACGGACTTTCGGATCGTCGAAAATCTCGCCCTGCATGTTCATCGCGATGAAAAAGCTGCGCGTGCCGTTCACGGTCATCACATCCGTACCCGGATTTGCCTTGACCTGTGCGATGGAAAACGTCGGCAGTTCGTTGATGATGTC
>JBFIHV010000301.1:0-3847 GCA_041601595.1 Amylibacter sp.
ACATGCGGGTGTTCATGTGGACTGCGGGGCATTTCGGGCTGTTCATATGCGCCACCAGCGAAATGCCCGACGCCCAGAAAACCGGGTTTTCCGCTAGACCGGGCAGTTCCTTGCGCGCCGTCAGGCTCTTTTGCGCCATCTCGCCCAATGTCCCGTGGACGGTCGAGATATTCACGCCCACCTTCTCGAACACTCGCCCGCCGCGCATGACCGACATCAGCCCTCCACCGGCGTCGCCGCCGTCAGGCGCTTGCCGTCTTGTCTCGCGCAGCTCGAACCTGCCGGCCGGTTGACCGGCATGGGGGCCGAAAGTCTGGGTATCCTCCAGCGTCTCGAACGCATCGCAGATCCGGTTGCGCAGATCGCGGAACCAATTCGAGGCGCGGGCCTTGCGGTCGGTCATCAATTCGGTTGTCTCGGGCAAATCCATTCTCCTGACTTTTGCGATCCCTAGCCGATTTCACCGCCCTTCGCCAAGGGCAATGCGTCGCGCATCGGTGATTGCGCATCCCGGTTTTGCGCCATAAAGTGCGCCGGCGCGCCAAATACAGGAGGCTGCGATAAAACTGCCCGAACCCATGCTTGAGATCACGGCCCAGTCGAAACTGGACGCGGACAACCTGCGCGGTATGGGCTGGATGGGCGTTTCCGTGCTCGGGGCCAGCCTCATGGCCATCGCAGTGCGCGGCGCCACGCACGAGATTTCCAGCAACATGATCGTGTTTTTCCGCGCTGCCGTCATTCTGGCCTTCATTCTGGCGGCGCTCGCGGTGTCGCGGAAGTCCCGTCAGGCGATGCGGTTCTCTCGCCCATGGCTTCATGTGCTGCGCGGCAGCCTGATCGGGTTTGCCACGCTGCTCGGATATTATACGATCTCGGCGATACCGCTGGCGACCGGAACCGTGCTTTTCTTTACCGCACCGATCTTCGCCACGCTCATCAACATGTTTCTGCACGGCGAAAGGGTCGGGCCGCGGCGCATGACGGCCATGGCTCTGGGGTTTCTCGGCGCCGTGATCGTTCTGCGCCCCGATGTGGGGCGGATCGAACTGGGCATGGTGACAGCCATCGCAAGCTCCATGTGCTTCGCGCTCGCCCTGTCGCTGTCGCGCAATCTGGCGCGCGCCGATGGCGCAGTCAGCACGTTCTCCTCGTCGATTTTCTTTACGGTTCTGGTGTCGCTGCCGCTGGCGGTACGCGACTTTCAGGTGCCGGAACTGGGCTGGACATGGATCGCGCTGTCGGCGGTGGTCGTGTCAACCGTGGTGCGCGGCTACGCCGATATCATCGCCTACAATCTGGCGGAGGCGGCGTTACTGGCGCCGCTGACCTACATGCGGCTGGTCTTCATCGGAGTGGCGGCCTATTTCGTTTTCGGAGAAGTTCCTGACACGGCGACCTATATCGGCGCGGCCATCATTGTCGGATCGACCCTCTATATCGCCCAGCGCCAAGCCGCGCTGCGCCGCAAGGCGGCAAAGACCTAAACCTTCTTGCGGGCGTTCAGCGCCGCCGAAATGGTTCCGTCATCAAGGTAGTCCAGCTCGCCCCCGATCGGCACGCCCTGCGCCAGAGAGGTCAGGTCCACCGGCAGGTCCTCCAGTTGATCGGCGATGTAATGCGCCGTCGTCTGGCCGTCCACAGTCGCGTTCAAGGCCAGAATCACCTCTGTAATCTCTTCTTCGGTGACCCGCGCCACCAGCTGCGGAATGCGCAATTCCTCGGGGCCGACGCCATCCAGCGCCGACAGAACGCCGCCCAGCACGTGATAGCGGCCCTTGAAGACATGGGCGCGCTCCATCGCCCACAGGTCGGCGACATTTTCCACGACGCAGAGCGTGCCGTTTGGACGCCGGTCGTCCTGACAGATGTCGCACAGGTCCTGCGTGCCGATATTGCCACAGCGCACGCATTCGCGCGCCGTCTGCGCCACGGCAAACATGGCATCGGCCAGCGGCGACAGCAATTGAGAGCGTTTCCGGATGAGATGCAGGACGGCGCGCCGGGCAGAGCGCGGCCCAAGCCCCGGCAGCTTCGCCATCAGAGCGATCAGGGTGTCGATCTCGTTGTTATTGCCGTTCAAATGGCCGGTCCCGGACAGACGCCGCCTAGAAAGGCAGCTTCATCCCTGCGGGCAGGTTCATGCCCTCGGTGATCTTGCCCATTTCCTCGGCGGATTTCGCAGCGGCCCGCGCCTGTCCGTCCTTGATGGCGGCGACGATCAGGTCCTCGACGACCTCTTTATCATCGGCGTTCAGGATGGTCGCGTCGATATCCAGTCCCACCACGTTGCCCTTGGCGGTGACGCGCGCCTTGACCATGCCCGCGCCCGACTCGCCCGTCACCTCGATGGACTCGAGGCGCTCCTGCGCCTCCTGCATCTTGGACTGCATTTCCTTGGCCTGTTTCATGATATTGGCCATATCGCCCAGACCGCCCAAACCTTTCAGCATATCGCTGCTCCTTCAATCGTCTTCAGTCGTCCTCGAACGGATCCCAATCGTCGTCCATTTCCGGAAGCTCGGTTATCATGTCGTCATCCGACAGCAGATCTTCAACCCGCCGGACCTCGCGGATTTCGGCACCCGGGAAGGCCAGCAGGGCGGCCGATACCAGCGGGTGGTCCGCGACCCGCGCGTGCAGGTCGTCGCGTTCCTCGGCCCGCTGTTCGGCAATGGTCGGGCCGCCGCCGTCGGACACGACAGTCACGCCCCAGCGCACGCCGGTCCATGTCTGCAGACGGGATGCCAGACGCGACGGCAGGTCCGCCGGTGCGTCGTCCGCCGGCTGGAACTCGATCCGGCCGGGTGTGTAGCTGACCAGACGCAAAGAATGTTCGACTTCGACCAGCAGTTTCAGGTCGCGGCGCGCGCGGATCAGTTCGACCACGTCCGGGAATTCGGCGAAACGGGCCAGCGCATGGTCGGCCGCCGGTATCGCCTGCGCCGCCATGGTCGCTCCGCCGCCTCCCGCGCCTCCGCCGGTCGTCGGCCTGCCGGCGCCCGATGGTACGGAGGCATGCGCCACATGCGCACCGGCCGCGCCGCCCGATGACCCGTTCGCGGTCGGGGCGGACCGTTGCCCGCCGCCTGTATGCGGGGCTGCCAAAGGCTCGTTCTGCAGCTTGCGGATCAGGTCCTCGGGGCTGGGCAGGTCCGCGACATGGGTCATGCGGATGATCGCCATCTCGGCGGCCATCATGGAATTAGGCGCGTGCGCGACCTCTTCCAGCGCTTTCAGCAGCATCTGCCACATCCGCGCCAGCGCGCGCATCGGCAGGTCCTCGGCGGCGGCCTTGCCGCGGTCGCGTTCGTCGGGCGCGACCGTGGGATCGTCTGCAGTTTCCGGCGACAGCTTGAGCACGGAAACCCAATGGGTGATTTCGGCCAGATCGCGCAGCACCGCCATCGGGTCGGCGCCTTCGGCATATTGCGACGACAGTTCCTGCAGGGCACCTGCCGCGTCGCCGCGCATCACCAGATCGAACAGGTCGAGCACCCGGGACCGGTCCGCCAGCCCCAGCATGGCGCGCACCTGTTCGGCGGTTGTCTCACCCGCACCATGCGCAATCGCCTGATCCATCAGCGACAGCGCGTCGCGCACCGAGCCTTCAGCGGCGCGCGTTATCAGCGCCAGTGCGTCCTCGGCAATCTCGGCCTTTTCCATATCCGCGATCTTGCGCAGATGCGCCATCATCACCTCTGGTTCTATCCGCCGCAGGTCGAATCGCTGGCAACGGGACAGGACGGTGACCGGTATCTTGCGGATTTCCGTGGTGGCAAAGATGAATTTGACGTGTTCGGGGGGCTCCTCCAGCGTCTTGAGCAACGCGTTGAACGCGTTGGTC
>JBFIHV010000302.1:0-3841 GCA_041601595.1 Amylibacter sp.
CAGGCCGCCCAAGCACGTGCCGCATGACGACAAGCCCAAGCCCAAGAAGGTGGCGGAGACGGAAGCGGAAGACGTTATCGGCCGCGAAGAGGGCAAGGACATGATCCTGAGTTTCGATACGAGCCGCTGTATCCATGCCCGTTTCTGTGTGTTGGGGGCTCCGCAAGTGTTTCTGGCGAATGTCGTGGGGCAGTGGATTTTCCCCGACAAGATGGAGACCCAAAACCTGCGCGCGATCTGCCATAACTGCCCGTCGGGGGCCATCAGTTACAAGCCCAAGAGCGATACCGCGCCGGAACCGGCACCGCTGGTCAATGTAATGAAAATCCGTGAAAACGGCCCGAACGAGTTCCGCGCGCCGATGCGCATCGACGGCAGGGAAATTGGTTTCCGCGCCACGCTGTGCCGGTGCGGCAAGTCGAAAAACAAGCCGTTTTGCGACAATTCCCACCGCGACGCAGGCTTTGTTGCCACTGGCGAGCCGGAAACGCGCCCTTCGGAACCGCTGGAGGTGCGCGACGGCCCGCTGGACATCGCGCCGCAGAAGAACGGGCCGCTGCAGGTGTCCGGCAATCTGGAAATCTGTGCGGGCACCGGACGCAACATCGATCGCGTCACCAGCGCAAGGCTGTGCCGCTGCGGCGGTTCCAAGACCAAACCTTTCTGTGACAACACGCATCTGAAGATCGGCTTTAAATCGGACTAACAGTTTGGCCCGACAATCCAGAGGGAACAGTATGGCAGGCAAAGGCAAGGCTGACAGACCAGCGGAAACTGCCGATCAGGCGTCGCTGATCCGGATCATGGAAGAGTGCCCGTTTCCGATATTTCGGGTCGGCAAGAACGGAGAGTTGCTTTACCGGAACTCTGCGGTCGTTCGCGCCAAGGGGTTGCTTGAGGAAAAAACCGGCCAGATTTCGGACCATGTCCGAAAGATCGCCGTGCAGTCGTTTCGGGATAGGGCCAGTATCCGCATCGATGTTCCGGCAGGGGACGAGATTTTCAACTTCCTGTTCGATCCGGTCACCGAGAACGGGTATATAAACGCTTATGGCCGCGACGTCACAAAGATCAGGGCCAATGAAAAGCAGCTGATCGATACGGCGAAATTTCCATCGGAGAACCCCAATCCCGTCATGCGGGTCGAACCGGACGGCGTGGTTCTGCTGGCCAATGATGCCGCGCGGACGGTTGAAAACCTGTTGCGTCCGGGCAAGCCCGAACGCTTGACCGCCGAGCTGACCTCTGCAGCGCGGGAGGCCGCCGATGCCGGCGAGGTTCGCGAACTGGAGGTAGAGCGCCAGGGAAAAAGTTTCCTGTTCACGTTCCGGCCGATCAAGGGGGAGCGCTATCTGAATGTCTACGGTCGGGATATCAGTGCCGAGAGAGAGGCCAAGGCGGCCCTTATCGAGGCCAACAGCAAGCTGGAAAAACGTGTTGCCGACCGCACTGCTTCCGTCCGTTTGCTGCAGAATATCCTGCTCGCCGCGAACAGCGCCGAAACGTTCGAGGCCGCGGTGCAGGCGGTTCTGCACGAGGTCTGCACCTATGCCCACTGGCAGGTCGGCCACGCCTATGTCGTCCGGGACGACGAGGAGGGCGCTCCGCTGGTGCCGACCGGTATCTGGCATATCGAGGACGCGAAAAGCATGTCCTCGCTGGTCGATGTCACCGATACGCTGCGCTTCGGATCATCGGATGACCTGCCGGGAAGGGTTGTCAACAACGCCCAGGCGGTCTGGATCGAGGACCTGTCGCAGGAACCGGCTTTCCCGCGACTGAAATTTACCCAGAAGGCCGGGATTGCCTCGGGCATGGCCTTCCCGATCATCCTGAATGACAACGTCATCGGCGTGCTGGAGTTCTTTTCCAAGAAGCGCGCGGCGCCGGACGTCGAGATTATCAAGACCATGGGCCATGTCGGCACCCAGCTTGGCGCGGTGGCCGAACGGAAGCAGGCGGAGGCAGCACTTGCCGAGAGCCAGAAAGAGGCGGCCACGGCCCATTCGCGCCTGGTGGATGCGATAGAGGCCATGGGGCAGGCTTTCGCCCTGTTCGACAAGGATGACAACATCGTCCTTTTCAACAGACGGTACCGGGATCTTTTCGTCGGTTTCACCGAAGGCGTCGAGCCCAAGATCGGCATGAGTTTCGAATACGGATTGCGCCTGTCGGTCGGTCCGATGCACAGAGGGCTTAACGAACAGGAGCGGGAGGAGTGGATTCAGCGCGTGGTGAAGAACCGCCGCGCGAACAAGGTCCGGAAATCCGAGGATCACATGCCGAGCGGGCGCTGGTATCGTTCCGAGGGCTTCGACACGCAGGACGGCGGCACCCTTTCGGTTTTCACGGACATAACGGAAGAGAAGAAACACGAAGAGGAACTGGGCAAACTGATCGAGGAGGTCGGCAAGGCCCGCGACGAGGCGATCAAGGCCAACGCGGCGAAGTCCCAGTTCCTGGCCAATATGAGCCACGAGCTGCGCACGCCGCTGAACGCGATCATCGGTTATTCGGAGCTGCTGATCGACGATATGGAGGATGAGGGCAACGAAGAGGCCATCCCCGATCTGGAGAAAATCCGCAGTGCGGGCAAGCACCTGCTGGGGCTGATCAACGACATTCTGGACCTGTCCAAGATCGAGGTCGGAAAGATCGAGCTGTTCATCGAGGAAGTCGACGTCAGGGACATGCTGAAGGACGTCGAGAACACGATCAAGCCGCTGGTCGAGAAGAATTCCAACGCGCTGAGCATAGAGGTGGACCAGTCCGTCGGGACGGTGCGCACCGATCTGACAAAGTTGCGTCAGAACCTGTTCAACCTGCTGTCGAACGCGGCGAAGTTCTCGAAGAACAGTACGATCAAACTGCGGTCTCGGATTGTGCCGTCGGCGAAGGGCGATCTGCTGGAGATAAGCGTCTCGGACAGCGGCATAGGCATGACCGAAGAGCAGATTGCGCGCGTGTTCGATCCCTTCACGCAGGCGGACGCCTCGACCTCCAAGGAATTCGGCGGAACCGGGCTGGGCCTGACCATCACCCGCGAATTCAGCCGCAAGATGGGCGGAGACATCACGGTCGAAAGCACGCCCGGCAAGGGGACAACTTTTACAATGACCGTTCTGGCCGACGGCGCCGGCACTGTCGCGCCGGAAGCCGAACAACCGGCAAAGGTCCGCAAAGAGGTCTCGGCAGACGCGCCGCTGGTTCTGGTGATCGATGACGACGAAAACGTGCGGGACCTGCTGTGCCGGAACCTGAACACGGCCGGCTATCGGACCGCGTCTGCGTCAGACGGCAAGACCGGCCTGAACATGGCCGCCGAATTGCAGCCGGACATCATCACGCTGGATGTCATCATGCCCCGGATCGACGGCTGGAGCGTGTTGACGGAGTTGAAAGCGAGCAAGCGGACCCGGGACATTCCCGTGGTCATGGTCACGATCGTAGAGGACAAGAACCTCGGCTTTTCGCTCGGCGCGTCGGAGTATCTGACCAAGCCGGTGGACCGCAGCAAGCTGGTTCAGACCATCAGGCGCTTTGCCGGAGAAGGCGACGGAAAGCCGATCCTGATCGTCGAGGACGATCCGGATACGCGGGCGCTGCTGAAACGCTATCTCGAGCGGGAAAATGTCGAGGTGGTGGAGGCCGAAAACGGCCGCGTCGCAGTCGAGAAAATGGCCGGCATGCGCCCGGCGATGATCCTGCTCGACCTGATGATGCCGGAAATGGACGGCTTCGAGTTCGTCGAGGAATACCGCAAGAACCCCGACTGGATGGGCATACCGATCGTCGTTCTGACGGCGAAGATCCTGACCGAGGACGACAGGCGCCGGCTGGA
>JBFIHV010000303.1:0-3839 GCA_041601595.1 Amylibacter sp.
CGGTGGCGCGGAAGTCCTCTGCCGTATAGGTGTAGGTGCCGATAAAGGCGATCTCCTGCAGGGTGATGCGGCGGATATCCAGCCCGCCTTCGGCAGCGCCCAGCCCGATATGCATGATCACCCCGCCGGGGCGGACGGCGCGAGAGGCGGTTTCGCGCGTTTTTGCGAAACCGACGCCGTCAACAACAACATCGAAGAGGGCGTTATCGGCCAGATCCGACGCGTCGATCACGTTCAGGCCCGTGGCTTGCCGCAGATAGTCGCGGCGCAGCTTGTTGGTTTCCACGACCGTGACGTCCCCGACGCCGAAGGCCTTCAGGGACAATGCTGCCCCGACGCCGATGGCGCCGCCGCCGAGCACAAGCGCGCGGGAGTCGGAGGAGAACCCTCCCGCAACGCCTTCGGCCAGACGCGCGGCGTGCCAGCCGCAGGCGATCGGTTCGGCCATGCAGGCCTTTTCCAGCGAATAGCCGTCGGGAACGGTCACGAGGTTGCCTTCGGGGATCGCAAGGTACTGGGCGAAACCGCCTTCGCGCGGCGGCATGGAGATGATCTGCCGCGTCGGGCAGAGGTTGTCGCGGCCGGATTTGCAGGCCGGACACTGGCCGCAGGTGACCAGCGGGTTGATGGTGACGCGGCGGCCTTCGTCCTTGCCGCTGACCACGACGCCGGCGGTTTCGTGGCCGAGGATCAGCGGGGCGGGGCGGCGTTCGTCATGGCCGAGGAAGGCGTGCATGTCGGAGCCGCAGATGCCGACGCTGTCGATCTTTACCAGCGCATCACCCGATGCCGGAGCCGGATCGGCGACATCGCCGAATTCCAGATGTTCGGGACCTGTGTAAACCAGAGCTTTCATTTCGCGGTATACCCCCCGTCCACGGCCAGAACCTGGCCGGTCACATAGGCCGATGCGTCCGAGCACAGGAACAGCAGCGGACCGTCGAGGTCTTCGGGCTCTCCGTTGCGCCCGATGCAGGTCTGGGCGGCGTTGCGCGCCGCGCGGTCCGGATCGGAAAACACGGCGGAAGTCAGTTCGGTGCGGAAGAACCCCGGCGCCAGCGCGTTGGCCGTGATCCCGTGCGGGGACCAGCATTCGGCCATGGCGCGGGTCAGCTGGGCGATGCCGGCCTTGGACGCGCCGTAGGCGATGCCGCCCGGAAAGGCGCGGTTGCTTTGCAGCGAGGCGAAATTCACGATCCGGCCCCAGCCCCTCGCCTTCATGGCGGGGGCGAAGCTCTGGGCCAGAAAGAACGGCGCGGCGAGGTTCAGGTCGAGCGTGACGTCCCAGCCTTCGGGCGTCACGTCATCCGCGGTCTGCCGCGTGTTGATGCCCGCGGCGTTGACCAGGATGTCGGGCGAGCCGAACCGGTCCCCGACCTCTGCCGCGATGTCCGCCAGCGCGCTGCGGTCGGCCAGATCGGCGGTCACGATGGCGGTTTCCCCGCCGGCCGATGCCTGCCAGTCGGCAAGCTGGTCGCGGCGGCGCGCCACCCCTATGACGCGCGCGCCGCTGGCCGCCAGCACGCTGGCAGCGTGGCGACCGAGGCCGGAACTGGCTCCGGTCACACAGGCGGTCTTGCCGGCGAGGTCGAACAGCCTCGCCGCAGGGAGGAGCGAGTGATCAGCCATTTGCGGTCAGGTCGAAGGTTTCGTTGGGGAAGTACTTGCGCAGGCGGACGTCGGCCGTGCGGGCGTGGCCCTCCATGCCTTCCAGACGGGACAGGCGGGCGGTGGCCTCGGCAATCGGCTTCGCGCCTTCGCGGGTGGCGCGCTGCCATGTCACGATCTTGAGGTATTTATGCACTGACAGGCCGCCGGTATAGTTGGCCGCGCCCGATGTCGGCAGGACGTGGTTCGTGCCGGACGCCTTGTCGCCGAAGGCAACGGTGGTTTCCTCGCCCAGAAACAGCGAGCCGTAGCATTGCAGGCGGTCGAGCCACCAGTCCAGATCCTCTGCCTGCACCGTCAGGTGCTCGGGCGCGTAGCTGTCCGATGTCGCGGCCATTTCCTCGCGGTTGTCGCAAAGGATGACCTCCGCGTAGTCGCGCCATGCGGCCTCGGCGTTCTTGCCGTTCAATTCGGGCAGGTCGGCGATCAGGCCGGGGACCAGCTCCATGACTTTTTCGGCCAGGGCCCGGTCGTCGGTGACAAGCCATACCGGCGAGTTGTAGCCGTGTTCGGCCTGGCCGACCAGATCGGCGGCGACGATCTGCGCATCCGCCGTCTTGTCGGCGAGGATCAGGCTGTCGGTCGGACCGGCGAACATGTCGATGCCCACGCGGCCGAACAGGATGCGCTTGGCCTCGGCCACGAACTGGTTGCCGGGGCCGACCAGAATGTCGGCTTTCGGCTGCCCGAACAGGCCGAATGCCATGGCGGCGACGCCCTGCACCCCGCCCAGCGCCAGGATCGAGTCGGCGCCGCAGACGTGGGCCGCATAGATGATGGCCGGCGCGATGCCGACACCGGGGCGCGGCGGCGAGCAGGCGACGATGTTCTTGCAGCCTGCGACCTTGGCCGTGGTCACGGTCATGATGGCCGAAGCGATGTGCGAATAGCGCCCGCCCGGCACGTAGCAGCCGGCCGCGTTGACGGGGATGCTTTTCTGTCCGGCGATCAGGCCGGGGACGACCTCCACTTCGAAATCGATCAGGGAATTCTTTTGCGCTTCTGCGAATTTCTTCACGTTGGCGTGGGAAAACTCGATGTCCTTCTTCAATTTTTCGGGCACCTGTGCGGCGGCCGCCTCGATCTCGGCCTTTGTCAGAACGACATTGCCGTCGTATTTGTCGAACTTGGCGGCGTAGCGCATGGCTGCCGCGTCGCCGCCGGCTTCGATTTCGTCAAGGATTCCCCGGACGATTTCCTGGGTATTTGACGCGTCGGTGTCGGATTTGAGGTCGGCTTTTTTGAGATACTCGATCGGCATCTGTGGTCTCCTATCTGAGGTTGTCGGGCAGCATCGTGAGCGAGATTGCCGGAATATAGGCCAGCATCAGCACGACGACGAGCATGAAGAAAACGAAGGGCACGGCGCGGGAAGCGATGCGCAGGATGGACTCGCCGGTTATGCCGGACACGACGAACAGGTTGAGCCCCAGCGGCGGCGTGATGAAGCCGACGCCCAGCGAGGTGATCATCAGGATACAGAACTGGATCTCGTGCATGCCGATGCTGTCTGCCAGAGGCTTGAGGATCGGGGCGAGGATCACGATGTTCGGCGTGGTCTCCATGACGCAACCGGCGCAGATCAGGATGAAGATCATCAGCAGGATCAGCAGTTGCGGGTTGTCGGTGATCGAGGTGACCGAGGCGACGAAGCCCTGCGGCACGCCCATGATCGCCAGCGCCTGGGCCAGCGGCAGGGAAAACGCGATGATCGGCAGGATAACGCCGTTGACCTTGGCCGAGCTGATCAGCATGGCGGGAAAATCCGACAGTTTCAGCGTGCCGAGGATAAAGCCGATGATGATGGTCACGACGACGGCGGTGGCGCCGGCCTCGGTGGGTGTCAGGCGGCCGGAAAAGATCCCGTAGAAGATGATGCCGGGGACCAGAAAGGCGTACCAGCCGGTCCTGATCGTGTGCCAGAGGTTGGCGGCCCATTCGCCCGTGGTCATCAGCCCGCCGCCCTCGTAGGCGTAGATGCGGTTCATCACGATATTGGTGACGAGGATCGACACGAGGATGGCGATGCCGGGGATCAGCGCGGCCATGAACAGGGTGGAGGCCGATATGCCGAGCACAAGGCCGATGATGATATAGGCGATGGACGGCGGGATCAGGATGCCGGTACAGGCGCCTGCCGCGACCAGCGCACAGGCATAGGGGCGAGGATA
>JBFIHV010000304.1:0-3798 GCA_041601595.1 Amylibacter sp.
CGGCCGGATCGAGAACCACGGCCTGACCCGCATGCGCCGCCCCTCGGGCCGCCTCTGCCAGCATCTGCCGACCGGTATCTGCTTGGAACCGGAAGATCTCCACCGGATAACCGTATCTGTCCGGCAGCGGCTTTCCGTTCCAAACCTCCCCCGCGAAATACACCGGGATATCAACGTCAGGGCTGGGCAGGGAAGCAAGCAGGATTACTTTCTTCCCCGCAGCGGTCAGCAATCCGACGACAGTGCCGAGTTCGCGCACGATCCCTGCCCTGCGCTCTTTGTCCGGCAGGTCAGGGCCCTGGCCGCGCGGGTAAGAGAAGAAACCGTCGGCTTCCATGGTGCCGAACATGTTCTGCCGCTCGCCGTTCCGGAAATAGTTGTCCCATGTCGCAAAAAATACGACGGTTTCGAGGTCTGGGGAATCCAGAAGCTTCGCCAGTACTTTCGCATTGAATTCGGCGCAGCGTTCGGCGCGGCTTTGACCTGAATTCAACAGGTTCGGAATCGGCTGGCAGCTTGAGAGGGCAAACTGTTTCAGGGAACGACCGACGGCTCCCAGGGCAACACCCAACGGCTCGGCGATGGCGCCCGCATGGCTGTCGCCCCAGATCGCGACTGACGGGGCGACATCGGCACCGAACACGCAACTCTGATCGATATCCAGGCCCGCGATCTCTTCCCTGTTATAGAGACAGTTCCGATAGCTCCCGCTGTACGAGTTCGAATAGAGCAGGACCTCGTGCACGTTGGCGGGCATCCGGGCCGGATACCCCTTGGTCACATGGCCACCCACCGAAAACACAATGATCAGGCAGGCCGATGCCAGCAGTACGCCACGACCGAAAGCCGGCGCGAACACCCTCTTTCGAAAGGGCTGTTCGACGAATTTCCACGACAGAAAGGATATCGCCAGCGTCACGGCGACGATGAGGGCAAGTCCGGCCTTGCTGTCGGGAAGGTGGTTGGTGATGTCCAGAAAGCTGAAAACCGGCTGGTGCCACAGATAGGCGGAATAGCTGATCAGGCCGATCATTTGCAGCGGGGCCAGCTTCAGCAGCCTCTGGCTGAGCGACGGCGTTTCCCCGAAAAGTAGTATCATCACGGCCCCTGTCACCGGTAAGAGCGTCCATACTCCGGGCCAGTCGACGTTGCCGGGGATCAGGACCAAACCCGCAAGCGTCAAGATCAAGCCCGCATTCGAGAGGCTCGCGGCGAGCTTGCCGGATGCCTTGACGCGCCCGTGGAGGAGAGCCGCAAGAACCCCCGCCAGCAGTTCCCATGCGCGCGCGTGCAACAGGTAGAAGGCCGCCATCGGGCTGTCGGAATTGGTAAGAACCGCCGTGGCAAAACTGGCCAGCGCCAGGGCGGCCAGACTGACGAAAACGAGCTTTCTGCCAAAACGCCATAGCACGCCGAAAAGCAGCGGGACGAAAAGATAGAACTGCTCCTCTACCGCGAGGCTCCATGTATGGACAAGCGGATCGCGCGCGGCGGCCGGGTTGAAATAGTCGATGACATCCCAGAACCAGAAATTTGACACGGACAGCAGCGCGCTGATGGCGCCCCCGCCGAAATACCGGAATTCCTGTGGCACCATTGTGAACCATCCGACGATGATCGAGCATATGATGACAAGAAAAAGCGCCGGCAGTATGCGCCGCGCTCTGCGCGCGTAGAAATCCCGGTAACTGAATGTCCCGTTTGCGCGATCTCTGGCGATCTGGCCGCCGATCAGGAATCCGGATATGACAAAGAACACATCGACGCCCGCGTATCCCGCACTGATCCCGGAGACGCCCGCATGATACAGGATCACACTCATCACGGATATGGCGCGCAATCCGTCCAGTTCGGTCCTGTATTGCATTTATGCTCGCCCTGAGATCGTTTGCGCTCGCGGTCCGTTAGATCACCAGCCGGTTTCGGTCCAGTTTTTTCGTCTGCGCCGGGACCTGCCGCGGCCTGCCGGAGGCAATCCTTGATTCGTCAAGCCTGATTTGATGGTACCGGGATTTATTGGTACGGGCGGCGGGACTCGAACCCGCACGGGCTTGCGCCCTTCAGATTTTAAGTCTGATATGTCTACCATTCCATCACGCCCGCAATGAAATCCGCGCAACATTCGCTGTTTCGGCAGGGATTGTAAACCGGCAGAAGACCGGGCTCAGAAGAAATCCGGGCCCATTCTGCCGCGCAGCTGTCGGGCCATTTCCGCGCCGAGTTCAGCAGCCTGGCCAGCCGGCCCGGCGGCCCGTTCGGACAGGCATTCCGATCCGTCCGGTCGCAGAACCTCTCCGCGCAGGATCAGGCCGCCGCCGTCCGCGAACTCCGCCAACCCGGCGATCGGCGTCTGGCAGGAACCGTCCAGCCCTTCAAGCAAGGCCCGTTCGGCCGCCAGACGTGTCGCCGACGCCGCATCGCTGATCAGCGCCAAAGCACCGGCGACGGCCGGATCGTCGATGCGCCGCTCGATCCCGATGCATCCCTGCGCAATCGCGGGCAGCATGTCGTCTTCGTTTACCGGATTGGCGATCTCTGACATTCCGAGCCTGTTCAGCCCCGCCATGGCCAGAAATGTCGCGTCGGCCACACCGTCATCCAGCTTGCGCAGGCGGGTCTGGACGTTGCCGCGAAACTCCACGACTTTCAGGTCGGGCCGGCGATGGATCACCTGCGCCTTGCGCCGCAGGCTGCTGGTGCCGACCACCGCGCCGGACGGCAGTTCGGACAGGCTGCGATAGCGACGCGAAATGAATGCATCGCGCACGTCCTCCCGCGGCAGATAGCAGTCGAGCGTCAGACCGTCGGGAAATACGACGGGCATATCCTTCATGGAATGCACGGCGATATCGATCGCGCCGCCCAGCAGCGCCTCTTCGATTTCCTTGGTGAACAGGCCCTTGCCGCCAACCTCGCTGAGTGGCCGGTTCTGGATCAGGTCGCCGGAGGTCTTGATCACGACGATCTCGAAGGCGGTCTCGGGCAGATCGAGCGCGGCCATAAGCCGCGACCGCGTTTCATGCGCCTGCGCCAAGGCAAGCGGCGAGCCGCGGGTGCCGATTTTCAGGGGTGTGTCGGGGCTGAATGTCATGGCCGGAACCTAACTTTGCAGAGCCGCGCGTGCAATCGCAAACCGCATAGTGACCGGCACGGCGACAATCAATCTTTCACCTGCCGCGCTGGCGGGTTAGAAGGGGTGGAACCAGATAGGCCGAATATGAAAACCAAAGACAAATTGCTGCTGCGCGCGCTTGCGGGCGAAACCCTGCCAACGCCACCCATTTGGATGATGCGCCAGGCGGGCCGGTACCTGCCGGAATACCGCGAAACCCGCGCCAAGGCCGGTGACTTTCTGAGCCTGTGCTACAATCCCGATCTCGCCACCGAGGTGACTTTGCAACCGATCCGTCGTTACGGCTTCGATGCTGCGATCCTGTTCGCCGATATCCTGCTGGTGCCGCAGGCCCTGGGCGCCGACCTGTGGTTCGTTCAGGGCGAGGGCCCGCGCCTGTCCACCGTTCGGAACGCGGCCGACTTCGCAAAGCTGAAACCGGCGAGCGAGATCCACGAAACCCTGGCCCCGATCTATCAGACCGTCGCCAACCTGTCCGAAGCCCTGCCGAAGGAAACCGCGCTGATAGGGTTCGCCGGCGCACCCTGGACGGTCGCAACCTATATGATCGCGGGTCGCGGCACGCCGGACCAGGCCCCTGCCCTGCAACTGATCAGGGACGAGCCGGCGGTATTCGACGCGCTGATCGAACTGCTGGTCGAGGCGACCAGCGCCTATCTGATCGC
>JBFIHV010000305.1:0-3783 GCA_041601595.1 Amylibacter sp.
GAAGGTCGGGTTTTCCGCCGAAAAGGCCGGCGCGGTCGAGGTCGCATCCTCGGTCAACGGCCAGATCATGCCGCCCGTGATGGGGGCCGCGGCGTTCCTGATGGTGGAATATGTCGGCATTCCCTATTTCGACGTGGTCAAGCACGCGTTCCTGCCCGCCGTGATTTCCTATATCGCGCTGGTCTATATCGTGCATCTGGAGGCGCTGAAGGCCGGTATGGAAGGCCTGCCGCGCGCCTATACGCCCAAGCCCATCGTGCAGCGCCTGATCGGCATCGCGTTTATCGTCGCCGCGATCTGCGCGCTGTCGTTCATCGTCTATTACGGCATGGGGTGGATCCGTCCCGCGTTCCCGCAGACGGCGGGATATATCATCTTTGCCTTCCTGACGGCCGCCTATGCCGGGTTGCTCTACGTCGCCTCGAAAGAGGAACCGCTGAAACTGGATGACCCGAACGCGCCGGTGACGTCGCTGCCGCTGCCGGGTCCGACGATCCGGTCCGGCCTGCACTTCATCCTGCCCGTCGTCGTGCTGGTCTGGGCGCTGATGGTCGACCGCCTGTCACCCGGCCTGTCGGCGTTCTGGGCGGCGGCGTTCATGATCTTCATCCTGCTGACGCAGCGCCCGCTGATGGCGATTTTCCGCGGCGAGAGCAATCTGGCCGCCGATATCAGGCAGGGTGTCACCGACCTGATCGACGGGCTGGTCACCGGTGCGCGCAACATGATCGGCATCGGCATCGCCACCGCGACCGCCGGCATCATCGTCGGCGCGGTCAGCCAGACCGGCGTCGGTTCGGCGCTGGCCGATGTGGTCGAGGTGCTGTCGGGCGGCAATATCATGGCGATCCTGATGCTGACGGCGGTCCTGTCGCTGATCCTGGGCATGGGCCTGCCGACCACGGCGAACTATATCGTGGTGTCGGCCCTGCTGGCGCCCGTGATCGTGACGCTGGGGCAGCAGAACGGCCTGATCGTGCCGCTGATCGCGGTGCACCTGTTCGTGTTCTACTTCGGCATCATGGCCGACGTGACGCCGCCGGTGGGTCTGGCCAGTTTCGCCGCCGCGGCCGTGTCGGGCGGCGATCCGATCCGCACCGGCGTCGTGGCGTTCTTCTATTCGCTGCGCACGGCGGCGCTGCCGTTCCTGTTCATCTTCAACACCGAGCTGCTGCTGATCGGCGTCGGCTGGGGGCAGGGCATATTCGTCTTCGTCATCGCCACCATCGCGATGCTTCTGTTCGCCGCGGCGACGCAGGGCTGGTTCCTTGCGAAAAACCGGTTCTATGAAACCATAGCGCTGCTGCTGGTCGCCTTCACCCTGTTCCGTCCGGGTTTCTGGATGGACATGGTTTCGCCGCCCTATTCCGAAGAGGCTCCGACCGAGATCGTGCAGGCCGCGGCGGATACGCCGGTCGGCGAGAAATTGCGGGTGCGGGTGTCGGGTGTCAACGATTTGGGCGATCCGATCGAGTTCGTTGCGATTGTCCCGATCCAAGAGGGCGCCACGGGCGAGGAGAAACTCGAAAACGCCGGGCTGGTATTCCGCACCGAGGGCGACAAGATGCTGATCGACGACGTGGCTTTCGGCAGCCCGGCGCAGGATGCGGGGCTGGACTGGGATCAGGAGGTCCTGCGGGTTCTGAAGCCGCTGCCGCAGCCGACCAAGTACCTGATGTTCATACCTGCGCTATTGCTGCTGGGTCTGGTCGTCTTCCTGCAACGCGGGCGTGGCGCAAGAGCGCCGCGTAAATCCATCGCTTAACGGAGAATATGACATGTTCAAGACCGTGCTTCTGACTGTCGACCTGAATGCCGAAGCCTCCTGGGTCAAGGCGCTGCCGCAGGCGGTGGAACTGGTGAAAGCGTCCAAGGGGGAATTGCATATCATGTCGGTTGTCCCCGATTTCGGATCGGCGATGGTCGAGGGGTTCTTTCCGGAGGACTTCGAGGAAAAGGCCCTTGCGAAGGCGGAACTGGCGCTGGAAAAGCTCATTGCCGAACACGTTCCGAAGACTGTCAAGGCGATACCGCATATCGCCTATGGCAGAATCCACAGGAAAGTCCTGAAGGCGATCGAAAAGACACAGTGCGACCTGGTGGTGATGGCGTCGCATGCGCCGGACCGCGTGCGGGAATTCCTGGTGGGCTCGAACGCGGACCGCGTCGTGCGTCGTTCTCCTGTTTCCGTTCTTGTCGTAAGGGGTTAAAACGTGAGCAAAGCGGATTCGAAAAATGCTGTTCCAGAAGGAACCGTCCGCTGTCACGGAGATTCTAGTATATGACCCCTTTCGCAATTGCTGGCGTGCAGATGCATGTGAACGCGCTCCATTCCAACGTGGACGGCATGATCCACAGGCTGGACGTGCTGATGGCGCGGTTTCCATGGACGCAGATGGTCCTGTTCAGCGAACTGGCGCCCTACGGGCCGCTGCACCGCTTTGCCCAGCCCGCCAAGAATGAAACCATCGAACGGTTCTGCGTCGCGGCGCGGCACCACAAGGTCTGGCTGATTCCGGGCTCGATGTTCGAAAAGACGCCGGAGGGCCATGTCTACAACACCTCGGTCGTGATCAATCCCGAGGGCGAGATCGTTTCCAGCTATCGCAAGATGTTCCCGTTCCGACCCTATGAGGTGGATGTCGAGGCGGGCACCGAGTTCTGCGTCTTCGACGTGCCGGAGATCGGGCGTTTCGGGCTGTCGATCTGCTACGACATCTGGTTTCCGGAAACCACGCGGCAACTGGTCAGCCAGGGCGCCGAGGTCCTGCTGCATCCGGTGCTGACCGGCACGTCCGACCGCGACGCCGAACTGGCGATCGCGCGGGCGACGGCGGCGCAGTTCCAGTGCTATGTCTTCGACGTCAACGGACTGGGCGCCGGCGGCGTCGGCAAGTCCTGCGTCATCGACCCGTCCGCCACCGTTCTGCACCAGTCGGCCGGTCAGGAGGACATGTTCCCCATCGAGATCGACCTGAGCATGGTACGCCGCCAGCGTGAAACCGGCATGAAGGGCCTCGGGCAGGTGCTGAAAAGCTTCCGCGACCGGTCTGTCGATTTCCCGATCTACGACCGGACCAGCGGCACGGACGCGTTCCTGCACACGCTCGGGCCGCTCGAATTGCCGCAGCAGGGGTCGCGGGCCGGGCTGCACGTCGATCATCCCGCCGAAACGGCGCGCGGCGCCGAGGCGCAACACTCACATCCCGAAATCGGCGCGACGTCGGTTTTCGGCAAGGTATCAAGCGGCTAACGACAGGTCAGTTCGAAGATTAAGGCACAATCTTGGGGTGGTATCGGTCGTTCGTCATAATATTCAAGCGGAGGACGACCAATGCATTCTGTGAACGACTATTATTCGGCGATCCAGCTCAGGTCCGACCGATGGTCGGCCCTGCGCGAGACAACCGGGGCCCTGTCCCGGAACCCGAGCAGCCGCAAACTGGCCAGCCTCGGCAAACATGCCAACGAACTGTTTGAGTCCCTTGCCCCGATCGAGCCGTACTGGGCCTTCCCCGGCATGCCGGTCTTCGACCATATGCGGCGCCAGATGGAACACGGCAACTACGACGATCTGGCGTTTTCGGTCAGCCGTGTAACCCGCGCCCTGACCAGCGGGGCCTATCGCCGCCGCCATATCCCGCTGGACCGCGACTCCACCGATGGCGACGAACATGACGACGAGGCGCTGCTGTCGCCCGAAGCGCGCGCGATGAGCAAGCCGTATTTCGAGGTCCTGATCGTCGACAACGTCAACGAGCATCAGGAGCGCTGGCTCAAGAA
>JBFIHV010000306.1:0-3746 GCA_041601595.1 Amylibacter sp.
CAGGAGGCGTGCATGACGCGTAAACCCCACGAACTGTCCGACGAATTCCCCGACCAGATCAAGTTGATCCGGCAATTGAAGGGTGACAACCAGCACTTTGCCCGCCTCTGCGAGGAATACGACGTCATTAACCACGACATCCATCTGGCCGAAACCAACGTCCAGCCGACGGACGAGTTGACAGAGCACGACATGCGCAAGAAGCGCCTGGCCCTGAAAGACGAGATCTGGCACATGCTGAAAGAGGCGAAGGCGAACGCCTGAGGGTTGCTCGGGTAATTCGTTCCGTAACAAGCAGGGCCTGTCAACTTTACCTGGCAGGTCCATTTAGTGACATCGGCGGTTCGATGCGCGTCGTGGCAAGATCGCGGCCCTTGTCACGCTGCATTATTTCCAGCATGGCTCTTGTATTTTCGGCTGTAGCAATCTGTGCCATCGCCATTTGCCCTGCAACAATCTCTAGCAGGCCCGAGGCACTGATAGCGAGACCGACAAGAACAGCCAGGACGCCGTAGACCTGAAAGTAGAAAACGCCGCCGATCAGACCCAGACAGAAAACGGTCCATCCGAGGATTTCCAAGAGCCCGATCACCAATTTTGCGACGGTATATGAGTATCTCATCTGATTTCCAATTCCATTCCGGAGCATTGCTCAAAAGTGATAAGTATTGAATTATTAAGACATTAGCCAGCCTGCATCCGTCGCGCCGGTTTCCGGCCTGAAATAGACGATCATCCGGCCCGCTTCGGGGGCCGGATTTTTGCTGCGCCAGGGGGCGACGCCGTGCAGGGCGAAGCGGTGGGCGACATAGGCCTCACCGGGTTTGGCGGTCAGTTCGACACGCGGGCATTCGGCCCAGATTTTCCGGCGGGTTTCCTGATAGGCTTCGGTCACGTCGATGTCGGGCCATTCCGAAGGATCGCGCCCGTCGAAGGCGCTCTCCAGCATGGCGCGGATGATGTGGTGCGAGCCTTCCCAGATCACGAAAGGCGATGCGCCTTCGGGTACCTCGTTCAGCGGGATGCCTAGGATAAAGCCGTGATATTCCTCGAGTTTGCGCCTGCGATCCGGCCCGGTGGCCTTCAGCCCGTCCAGATGCGCATTGTCGCGTTTCAGGCGATAGCGGAAGGCCGCGTCGGATTCGCCCGCGTCCTGCCTCGGATAGCCCGGATAGCAGACCGAAAGCTGACCGTCGCCCCAGCCCATGCTGCCCGCCCCGATCAGCCTCTGGCAAAAATCCGCGGCCAGCCCCGCCAGCGGCGGGCCGTTCCCGACGGAACCGTCGGCCGCGTTTCCCAGCACGTCCACGCCGGCGAACCACGTGCCGCCGGAGCGCAGCCAGTTTGCGATATGAACGGGGTCCCGCGCGATCCGGACGGCCTGCGGCGCAACCGCCCGCACCCAATCCGACAGTTTCGGATCAGACGGGAATTTCACCCAGCCTCTTTCGTAGAATGCCGCCTCTGTCATCCCGCAGCTCCCTGTGCAAGTTCCGGGCCGCCCGTGTCGCCCCTTGCAAGTCTAGCCCGAGATACGGTCGCGGGCCAGTGCGCCGTGCCGCGTCAGACCGTGGCCGCTGTCTGCACTTCGCGCACTTCTGCCAGCGCGCGTTCCAGCAGGTCCGGTCCGGCGCCGGTTTTGTGGGCGTTTTCCGACAGCACCCGTTTCCATTTGCGCGCGCCGGGCCGGCCCGCGAACAGTCCCAGCATGTGGCGGGTGATCTGGTTCAGGCGGACGCCCTTGGCGAGCTGCGAGTCGACGTAGGGCAGCATGGCGCGCACGGCTTCTTCCGGTGTGACACCGGCATCCGCGCCGAAAACCCGGCGGTCGGCCTGTCCGAGGATGGCCATCGGATCGTGATAGGCGACCCGGCCGATCATGGCGCCGTCGAGCCCGCGTCCTATGTGATCCAGCGCATCGTCGAGCCTCCCCAGACCGCCGTTGAGGATAATTTCCAGATCGGGCCGGTCCGCCTTGATCCGGTGCACCAGATCGTAGTCGAGCGGCGGCACATCGCGGTTTTCCTTGGGGCTGAGGCCTTGCAGCCATGCCTTGCGGGCGTGGATCGCAAAAGAGGTGACGCCGCGCGCCGCGACGGTTTCGATGAAGGCGGGCAGCACCGTTTCAGGGTCCTGGTCATCAACGCCGATCCGGCATTTCACGGTAATCTCCGGCCCGGTGGAGGCCTCGATCATGGCGGTAACGCAGTCGGCGACCAGATCGGGTTCCTCCATCAGGCAGGCCCCGAAACGCCCGGACTGCACGCGGTCGGACGGGCAGCCGATGTTGATGTTGATCTCGTCATAGCCCGCCTCAACGCCCATCCGCGTCGCCTGCGCCAGCTGGTCCGGGTCCGAGCCGCCCAGTTGCAACGCGACGGGATGTTCGGCGGCGTTGAATTCCAGCAGACGGTCGGCGTCGCCGAAGACCAGCGCCGGGGCCGTGACCATTTCCGTATAGAGCAGCGTGTGACGCGACAGAACGCGGTGAAAATACCGGCAATGGCGGTCGGTCCAGTCCATCATAGGTGCAACGCTGAGCCGTCTATTTGGCTTAGTTATTGTTTTTATTATATTTTCTGACGTATACGGCACACTTCAGTTCTCAGTTTTCATGTCTGTTATTGCCTATTTAAGCCCTTTATGCACTATTGGTACCACAAATGTGGTTCTGTTTTTGGAAATGTGGTACCGACATGGCCTCGATTATCCCCAGACCGCGCAAGGATGGTTCCGTCGCCTACCTCGCCCGGATTCTCATAAAGCAAAAAGGCAAGGTCGTCTATCGCGAGGCGCGGACCTTCGACAGGCGGGCGACGGCTGCCGCCTGGGCCAAAAAACGCACCGCCGAGATCAAGGGCGCCGGTGCCGATTTGGCGCGGTTCAGGAATAAGGGGAAAACGCTTGCGGATGCGATCGACAGATACGTGGCCGAGAGCCGGAAGGAAATCGGGCGCACCAAGGCCCAGGTGCTGCGGACGATCCGCGACTTCGATATCGCTGATATGGAGTGTCCCGACATCGAGAGCCATGACCTGGTGGCCTTCGCGCGTGAATTGGGAACCGATCGGGGATCCGCGACGGTTGCCAATTACATGTCCCACCTCGCGGCGGTGTTCGCCATAGCGCGGCCGGCGTGGGGCATCGAGCTGGACCAGCAGGCGATAAAGGATGCCCTGATGGTCTGCGGCCGGCTCGGGATTACCGGCAAAGGAAAACGGCGCGACAGGCGGCCGACCCTCGACGAGTTGGACGCGCTTATGGCGCTGTTCCAGTCCAAACACGCGCACCGGCCGCGATCGATGCCGATGCACAAGATCGTGGCCTTCGCGCTGTTTTCCACCCGGCGTCAGGAAGAGATCACGCGGATCACCTGGGACGGCCTCGACCTGGCCAACCGGCGCGTCCTGATCACCGACATGAAGCATCCGGGCGACAAGCTGGGCAACAACGTGTGGTGCGACTTGCCGGCGCCGGCCTGCGATATTGCCGACACCATGCCGAAACTATCGGACCGGGTGTTTCCCTACAAATCCGATGCCATCAGCGCCGCATTCACACGCGCCTGCAAGTTTCTGGAGATCGAGGATCTGCGGTTTCACGATCTGCGCCACGAAGGCGTGACGCGGCTGTTCGAGATCGGTCTTTCCATCCCACAGGTCGCGGCCGTGTCCGGCCACAGGTCCTGGTCGTCGCTGCAGCGGTACACGCACATCGTGCAGACCGGGGATAAGTACGAAGGATGG
>JBFIHV010000307.1:0-3731 GCA_041601595.1 Amylibacter sp.
AAAAAGGTGAATATCGTCTCGAACTATGACGGGCGGACCATTGCGCCGAAGCTTCAGGGCAAGCACCTCGATTTCATCACGGAGCTTGAAAACAAGTACTACCTGACCGCCGCGCGCTACACCACCAGCGCCTTCCTGCGCCAGAAAATGGGACAGGACCTGAAAAACCGCGCGATAGCGCCGCATATCTTCGAGACCGCGGAAGAGGCCCGGGCCTATGTCGCGGAGCACGGGAAGAAGACCTGATTACCTGCTGAAGGCAAAAATGCACGCCGATGGGCGCGCATTTTAAAATCACGATCAGGCGCGGGGCCCTAGATATCGAAAAAGATCGTCTCGCCCTCGCCTTGAAGGCGGATATCGAAACGATATTCGCCGTCGCAGGTCTTTTCCGCGATCAGCGTCGGGATACGCACCTTGTGCTCGATCCGTTGCAAGATCGGGTCGGCCTCGTTGGCGGCCACTTCGTCGCCGAAATACATGCGGGTCTGCAGGCCGATGTTGATGCCGCGCGCCACCACCCAGAAGGTGACATGCGGCGCCATCGGCCGGCCGTCCCTGAACGGGACCACGCCCGGTTTGACGGTCTCGAAGACGAACTCCCCGGTTTCCATATCGCCGGGGCTGCGGCCCCAGCCGCGGAAATTCGGATCGGCCTCTCCGCGCTTGTCTTCCGGGCTCGGATAGATGCCATTCGCGTCGGCGTGCCATATCTCGATCAGCGCATCGCGCAGCGGGGTACCGGTTCCGTCGAAAACCCGGCCCCGGATCGTGATCCGTTCGCCCTTGGTCTTGTCGTTGATGATACGGGTGCCGAGATCCTCTTCATAGATGCCGTGGATGCCGGTGAAGTTCGGCGTACAGCCGATATGTACGTAGGGGCCCGCAGTCTGGCTGGGGCTTTCCTTGAGACGGTCCAGTTTCTGTTGCATCAGTTGCCCTCCATCCGGTTTTCAAACATGGTCGACCGCCGCCCGCGCAGCACGATGTCGAATTTATAGGCGCGTGCATCCATCGGGATCGTGTTTTCCATATCCATCGGCGCGATCAGGCTCTCGATCGCCTCTCTGGACGGGATTGTCTTCACGATCGGGCATTTCCAGATCAGCGGGTCGCCTTCGAAATACATCTGCGTGATCAGACGCTGGGCAAACCCGTGGCCGAACACCGAGAAGTGGATATGCGCCGGACGCCAGTCGTTCACGCCATTGGGCCAGGGATAGGGACCCGGTTTGATCGTGCGAAGCCGGTAAGAGCCATCCGCGGCGGTAATCGTCCGCCCGCAGCCTCCGAAATTCGGGTCGAGTGGCGCCAGATAGGTCTCTTTCTTGTGGCGGTAACGCCCGCCGGCATTGGCCTGCCAGAACTCCAGCAGTGCGCCGGGAACCGGCCTCCGGTCTTCGTCCAGCACGCGGCCATGGACGATAATCCGCTGGCCGATCGGCAGTTCTCCGGCCTTGGCATAGTTCAGGATAAGGTCGTTGTCGTATTCGCCGATCATGTTGTGGCCGAACACCGGACCGGTGATTTCGGAAATCGTGTTATCGAGCGAAATCAGCGCGGCATGCGGCGACCGCTTCACGCTGGTCTTGTAAATCGGAGCATAGGCCGGCGGATGCCACTCCCGGTCCCTCTGATAGAATGCCCCGTTATGCGCGTCTTTGTCTGCCATTCCAGTTCCTCCCGTGATTTACAAGGTTAACTACTTGCGAAAACAGAACCCGTCCTTGACCCAGATCAATCCTGCCCGTCGGCCCGATCCATTTCCGCATAGGTCGCCTTGATTATCTTTATCGCATGGTTGGCCTTGGGCACTCCGCAATAGACCGCCACATGCAGCATGGCCTCAATCAGGTCTTCCTTGCTGGCCCCGGTATTTGCCGTCGCCCGCACATGCATCGCAATTTCCTCGAAATTCCCGCTGGCCGCCAGCAGCGCAAGCGTCACGATGGACCGTTCGCGCTTGGTGAAATGCGGCCGCGACCAGACAGAACCCCAGGCGCCCTCTGTTATGAAGGTCTGAAACGGCTCGTCGAAATCGGTCTTGGCCGCCTCGGCCTTGTCGACATGGGCGTCGCCCAGAACCGCGCGTCTGGTTTTCATTCCTGCATCAAAGCGATCAGCCATGTCCGTTTCCTGTCATGAATTCTGTCAGCAAAGATACCACGGCCCCGGGCTTTTCCACACAGGGAAGATGACCGGCGCCGCGGATCACCTCGAACCGGCAACCATCGATCAGTTGCGCGGTTTCCCGGACCAGATCTGGCGGCGTGGCGCCATCCTTGTCACCGACCATGGCCAGCGCCGGCAGACGCAGGGCAGAGGTGCTCTCTATCAGGTCGGTATCCGCAATCGCCTGACAGGTCGTTGCGTAGCCGTGAATCGGCGTGCGGACCAGCATATTGCGGTACATCGGAAAATCGGGGGCCGAGGCGATATAGTCCGGCGCGAACCATCGCTGCAAGATGTCATCCGCGATGGCGCCGATGCCGTCCTGCCTGACCGTTGCGATACGCTTGGCCCACATATCCGGCGAACCTATCTTGGCGGCGGTATCCGACAGGATGAGCAGTTTCACCAGATCGGGCCGCTCTGCCGCGAGGCCCTGGGCGATCAACCCTCCGACCGACAGCCCGCAAACGGCGGCGGACCTCAGTCCGAGATGGTCCATGAGCGCGGCCAGATCATGCACGTTCTCCTGCATGCCCCAACCGCCTTCGGGACCGTCCGACAGGCCATGTCCGCGTTTGTCATAGCACAGGATGCGATAGCGGTCGCGCAGGGCCGCCTCGACCGCGTCCCAGATGCGGAAATCCGTTCCCAGAGAGTTGGAAAACACAAGAACAGGGGCCGTTTCAGGGCCCGAAAGGCGATAGTGCAAAGCGACCGAATTCAACTGCGCGACCTTCAAACCTGCCCCCGTTCCCGATCTGCACGAATCTGCAAATCGATTTAGTTAACAACGTTTATCATATTCCCGTCGTGCACGCAACAACATCGGGGTGGCCGATATTTTCCGACATTCAAACCGCGCCCGGATCCGGTCGCCGGGATTCATCCACGCGACGCCGGACGGCCTTCTATCCCGGCCCGGAAATGCGGTAGCGGTTCAGACGGGACAATCCTGCCTGGGATATGTTGCGAAACGGAACCCGGTATCGACCAGGGCCAAATCCTGTAATGAGCGCCCTGTTTTTCAGGCCATTTTGACGACGGCGCTTTTCTCATTGCCAATACCTGCTACAATAAAAATCACCCCGATAAACTCAGGTCAGGATCCAGTTATGAATTCCCCGTGGTTTCTACTTCAATTGAAGCCGAACAACCACGCCCGCGCGATCCTGAACCTCGAGCGTCAGGAGGTGACGACCTTCATACCCTATCTGATGGCTCAAACTCGGAGGGGCTCGGAACCCGCGAAAACCCCACTGTTTCCGGGGTATCTATTTGCGTCGTTTTGTCCGCAGACCGTGTCGTTCCAAACGGTCAACTCCACCTACGGGGTGTCCCGGCTCGTTACCTTTGGCGGCAACTTCTCGAACGGCCTTCCCTTGAAGCTTATCGAAGGCCTGAAAGCCCGTTGCGACGAAAACGGTATTTTGAAGCCGGTCAGCGATCTGCAAATAAATGACAGGGTTCGCATAACCTCCGGGCCTTTCGCCGAATTCGTTGCGGTCGTCGAGAACCTGCAAACCGGGGACCGCGTTCGGGTGCTCTTCGATCTGATGGGA
>JBFIHV010000308.1:0-3698 GCA_041601595.1 Amylibacter sp.
CACCGTCGCCGAGCGGTTGCAAGAGTTCCAGATGCACGAGATCGACCTGACGAACGGCGCCGTGCTGGAAAAAGGCTGTGTCTACGTTGTGCCGCTGATGGAATCGCTCGCCCTGCCCGACGACGTCAACGCGGTCGCAAACGCCAAGAGCTCGACCGGACGGCTGGACCTGTTCACGCGCTGTATCGCGGACCGAGGCATCGAGTTCGACCGCATCGAGCGCGGCTATCACGGTCCGCTCTATGCAGAGATCAGCCCGAGGTCGTTTTCGGTTCTGGTCCGCCCCGGCATGCGCCTGAACCAGATCCGGTTCCGGCACGGAAAATCGGTTCTGTCCGACAATGAATTGCGCGCGATGCACGCCGAGATCGGGCTGGTCAACGGCGAGGCGCAAATCGACGGCGGTCTGGGCTTCAGTGTCGATCTGCAACTGGGCGCGGACCATCTGGTCGGCTATCGCGCCAAACCGCATACCGGGCTGATCGACCTCGACAAGATCAATTACTATGACCCGCGCGAATTCTGGGAGCCCGTCCATTCCGACCGTGGCAGGATCATTCTGGACCCGGGCGCCTTTTATATTCTCGTCAGCCGCGAGGCCGTTCACATCCCGCCGAACTGCGCGGCGGAAATGGCGCCCTATCTGGCCATGGTGGGCGAGTTTCGCGTGCATTACGCGGGTTTTTTCGATCCCGGTTTCGGCCATGCGGCCGCCGGAGGCGGCGGGTCGCGCGGTGTGCTGGAAGTGCGCTGCCACGAGGCGCCCTTCGCGCTGGAACACGCCCAGAGCGTGGGGCGGCTGGTCTACGAGCGTATGGCCGAGGTGCCGGACGTGCTCTATGGCGCAGGGCTGAAATCGAACTATCAGGGTCAGGGCCTGAAGCTGTCAAAGCATTTCAAGGCCCCTTGAGCCGCCCCTACTCGAACATGTCTTCCTGTTCGCCGTCATCGATATAATCTTCGTCGTCGGCGTCGGCCTCACCCTCTGATCCGGGCATCATGCCGGGGGCCGGTCGGTTGTCCAGCAGACCCGAGTCGCGCAATTCCTTGACGCCGGGCAGGTCGCGGGCGCTTTCCAGACCGAAATGGTCCAGAAATTCCTGCGTCACGATGAAGGTCACCGGGCGGCCCGGTGTCATCCGGCGGCGGCCAAACTTGATCCAGTCCAGTTCCAGCAGGAGGTCGATGGTGCCGCGCGATACCGAAACGCCGCGAATTTCCTCGATCTCGGCCCGCGTGGTGGGCTGGTGATAGGCGATGATCGCCAGCGTCTCGATGGCGGCGCGCGACAGCTTGCGGGTTTCGACGCGTTCCTTCTGCATCAGGAAACCCAGGTCGGGCGCCGTGCGGATCGCCCAGTTGTCACCGACCCTGACCACGGCCACGCCACGGCCCTCGTAGCGCTTGCGCAGCGCCACCAGCGCCTCCGCCACGTCGCAACCGTGCGGCAGGCGCTCTTCGATCTCTTTCTTGCCCAGCGGCTCTGCCGAGGCGAACAGGATCGCTTCGACCATGCGCTCCTGTTCCGCCATCGGCGGGGCCTGAAACAGGGTTTCGGCCGGTGTCAGCTTATCCATGGACACCACCCTTTCTGCGCAACTCGATCGGCGCGAACATCTCGGACTGCCGGATTTCCATCTTTCCGGCCTTCACCAGCTCCAGCGAGGCGGCAAAGGTCGCGGCAGTGGCCGAGCGCCGGAATTTGGCGTCATTCTGCCAGCCGTCCGGCAGGAACTGTTGCAGGGTGCCCCATTCGATGGCGTGTCCGATCAGCGATTTCATCCGCTCGAGCGCCTGCTCCATCGTATAGACCGCATCGCGGCGGGACAGGTGCAGCGGCTTGAAATGATCCTTGGTGCGGGTCCGCGCATAGGCCTGCATCAGGTCGAGAATCGTGGCGGTGTATTTGATCTTGCGTTTGTGCTCGACGTCCTCGGGAATGCCGCGGACAAAGAAATCGCGGCCCTTCTGGTCGCGCCCCATCAGCCGCGCGGCGGACCGGCGCATGGCCTCAAGCCGTTCCAGCTGAAAGGCCAGATGCGCGGCAAGCTCCTCGCCCGAAGGTCCCTCTTCGCCGGGGTCCGCAGGCAACAGCAAACGCGATTTCAGGAACGCCAGCCAGGCCGCCATGACCAGATAGTCGGCGGCAAGTTCGATCCGCAACTGCTTGGCAACCTCGACGAACCCCAGATACTGCTCGGCCAGTTCCAGAACCGATATCCTGCGCAAATCCACCTTCTGCGACCGCGCCAGCGTCAGGAGCAGGTCCAGCGGCCCTTCAAAGCCGGCCACATCGACAACCAGACTTTCCTGAAGGCGCCGGTCGTCGATCGAGATATTCGATGCGGTGTCAAACATGTCGGAAACGGAATCGTCAGGCATGTGCGTCCTCTCTCATCAGATCGTTGAACTCGGCGACGGCTTGGTCGAAGTCGAACGGCTCCGGCGCATGGCGGCAGGCCAGCGCAGCCTCGGCCCGGCGCAGGGCATCGGCGGACAGCACCGGCGTTTCGGCCAGAATGGCGGTCATTTCGGCGGGTTCGCCGTTGCAATGCAGGGCCATGTCGCAACCGGCCACCAGCGCCGCGCGGGTGCGTTGGCCGAAATCGCCCGACAGGGCGTGCATCGACAGGTCGTCGGTCATCAGCAGCCCGTCAAAGCCGATGTCCCGCCGGATCATGTCAATGACTTTCGGCGACAGGGTCGCACAGGCGTCGGGATCGATCGCCGGATAGACGATATGCGCGGTCATCGCCATCGGCAGATCGGCGAGGCGCGCGAAGGGCAGGAAATCGCTCGCGGCCAGCGCTTCGCGGTCGGCGTCCACAACGGGCAATTCCAGATGACTGTCCATGCCCGCGCGCCCGTGGCCGGGAATATGCTTGATGATCGGCAGCACGCCGCCGGCCAGCAAGCCTTCCGCCACGGCGCGGCCCATCTCTGCCACCGTGTCGGGATCGTCTCCGTAACAGCGGTTCAGGATTATCTCGTGCGACGCCGGCGTCGCGACATCCAGCATCGGCGCGCAGTTCACATCGATGCCAAGCGCCCGCAGCTCCGCCGCAATGATCCGGTAGCGCAGCGCCATGGCGCGCCGCCGGTTCTGCGGTGGGGCCACGGCCATCTGGTCCAGCGGCGGCAACCACTCCAGCCATTGCGGCGGCCGCAGGCGCGCCACCCGTCCGCCTTCCTGATCGATCAGGATCGGGGCATCGCGCCCGACTGCTTCCCGCAGCGCGGCGGTCAGCGCACGGATCTGCTCCGGGGTTTCGATGTTCCGCGAAAACAGGATGAAGCCCCAAGGGTCGGCGGCGGCAAAAAAAGCCCGCTCCGCCTCGGACAGGACCGGCCCGAGGCAGCCGAGGATTGCCGCCCGCGCCGCCATCAGCGGGCCACCACGGGAATGCACTGCGCCCCGCGCTGGACCAGCGCCGAACACATGGCCTTGGATTCGGTCGAATCGGCAAATCCGACCGCCCGCAGGCGATAGAACTGCCGGCCGCCGGTCTCCACAGGCTGTACGAGGAAATTCTTGTTGCCGAGCAGGTCGTGATGCTTGGCCGAAATCCGGACCCATTCCTTCAGCGCTGTTTCGCGGCTGTCATAGGCTCCCAGCTGGATCAGGCGGGTGCCAAGCGGCGCTTCCGGCACTTCGCGCGACAGCGGCTTGGGTGTGGCTGGCGCGGGCGCACCTGCGG
>JBFIHV010000309.1:0-3697 GCA_041601595.1 Amylibacter sp.
AAGGCCAAGAAAAGCGGTCACCTGCTGTGACGGCGCGGTTTGACGATCTGGTCGTCACCGGTTGGGGCGCGCGGTTTCAGGGGCGGGATTATCCTTGCGCCATCGGGCGCGGCGGCATCGGGCGCAAACGCGGCGAGGGCGACGGGATCACGCCCGCCGGAGTGTTCCGGATCGAGCAGGTCCTGATCCGGCCCGACCGCATGGATTTCGACGTCGGAGGTGTGCCGACCGGCGTGATCGGTCTGAACGATATCTGGTCGGACGATCCGGCGGACCCTGCCTATAACAGCGGCCTGACCGCGTTCCGGCACCCCTGGTCGCACGAGTCCCTGCGCCGCGCCGATCCGCTGTATGACGCGGTGGCGGTGCTGGATTACAACCGCGCGCCGGTGGTTGCGGGGGCGGGCAGCGCGATTTTCCTGCATGTCTGGCGCAAGCCGCGCCATCCGACAGAGGGCTGCGTCGCCTTCGACCGGTTTGATCTGGTGGAGATTTTGACCGGCTGGACGGATCGGTCGCGGGTCGTTATCCGCGGCTGGTCCTTCGGCTAATCTTTTTGTGGCAAGACCCGCTCGCCGAAAATGGCGGAGCCGACGCGGACATGGGTCGCGCCCAGCGCGATCGCGGTCTCGAAATCGCTGCTCATGCCCATGGACAGACCTTTCAGCCCGTTGCGTTCGGCGATCTTGCGCAGCAGGGCGAAATGCAGGGCGGGTTCCTCGTCGACCGGCGGGATCACCATCAGGCCGCCGATGGTCAGGTCCATGGCGCGGCATTCGGCGACGAAGGCGTCGGCCTCAGTTGGCAGGACGCCGGCCTTTTGCGGCTCTTCGCCGGTGTTGACCTGGATGAACAGCTCCGGCGCGCGGCCCCGCGCCTGTATCTCGGCCGCAATTTTCCTGGCAAGTTTGGCGCGGTCCACGGCGTGGATGGCGTCGAACAGGGCGACGGCCTGTTTGACCTTGTTGGTTTGCAGCGGGCCGATCAGGTGGACCTCGACCGGGCCGAATTCCTCGCGGAAGGCGGGCCATTTCGCCTGCGCCTCCTGCACCATGTTCTCGCCGAACAGGCGGTGGCCCTGCGCCAGCACGTCACGCACGCGTTCCAGCGGTTGCTTCTTGGACACGGCGATCAGGCGGACGGAACCGGCGGGCCGGTTGGCGGCGCGTTCGGCGGCGGCGATGCGGGATTTTATCTGCGAGAGTGACATGGCGCTTTCATGCCGAAATCCGGCGCACCCGTAAAGCACAAAAAAAGAGCGGGCACGAGGCCCGCTCTTCTGTAACTGAACCAATCCGTCAGGATTAGAACGACATCGCGATACCGAAGTCGGCTCTGTTCTGGTCGTTGATCGAACCAACAGCGCCCTTCAGGGAAGCGCCGCCGCCCAGGTCGTAAGCTACGCCAACGCCGTAAGAAGCGTCGGTGTTCGAACCCAGATCGTTGTCGCTGTAAGCGGCTGTGAGCGTGGTTGCGCCCATCGAGTAAGCAACGGTTACACCGTAGGCTTCTGGGTCGACTGTGCCGTCAACAGCAACACCGTTGGTGTCGGCCATCGAGTACATTGCAGCAACTTTCAGGTTAGCAACATTACCGCCGGCGAATACCGAAGTAACTGTGTGGTCAGGCAGCGCGGCCAGACCGCTGTGGTCTGCATAGCCGAGGCCCAGATAGAAGTCGCCGAAGTTGTACTTGGCGCCAATCGCTGCGGACTGGTTGTCAAGAACAGCTGTGCCGTCGCCGAAGTTAGCGGACAGGCCGAGTGTCAGAGCGCCACCGGAGTAGGTGTAGTTCACGTCGTGAGCCAGACCGGTTGTGTCGTCGCCGGACAGAACTTCAGCAACGTTGTCGGTGCCGATGCCGTCAAGGCCGAGGTCGGACAGACCTGCAACCTGGTCAGCTTCTGCAACTGCGCCCATGGACAGTTTGCCCCATGCGCCGGAAATCCAGACCCATGTGTCGTCGTTTGCTGGGTTGCCGTTGTTGTTAACCGTGTAAACGGTGGTCGCGCCGAAGGACAGACCGCCGTCGGTTTCGCCGGACATGTCGAATGTCACGAAAACTTCGCTGAATGGGGTTGTTTCGTCTGCGCCTGTTGTATTTTCGGCGTATTCGAAGCCCATGTTGGCCGAACCCGAAATCGCAACTTCTGCGGCTGCGAAGCCGGTGGAAGCTACCAGTGCGGATGTCGCAAGTAGAATCTTTTTCATGTGTTATTCCCTCGTAAGGTTTAAGGTGCATACCGAGACGACCTGCGCCGCTCGATTGAGGGTCTTTTTTCACAATCGGGGCCTTTCGGTCAAGCAAGGGGCGGTCCGCGGGATCATTGTCGCCGCCAATGATGCAGGGATGCCACAGTGGCAAAAACCGGCCTATTATTTACAGCCTTGTCCTGAACCCTGCCAACAGGTATCAGAGAGGCCGGACCAGTCTTTCAAACCTGCCGCGGGGCGACCATGCGATTTCTGATTTTTTCCCTGATTAGCCTTGTTTTCCTTGCCTCCTGCGGCGTCGTCGGAAATTCCGCCGGCAGCCTCGGCGGCGGCGGCGGCGGGCAGCAGCAGGCGCAGCAGCCCGAAGCGGAGCGCGAAACGATCTGGGATCTGTTCCAGGCCGACGATTCCAACCGCAATGTCAAAGTCAGCAAATATATCTGGGCGGCATCGCTCGAAACGCTCAGTTTTTTGCCGGTCGAGGCCGCTGACCCCTTTACAGGCGTCATCGTCATGGGCTGGGGGCGGGCTCCCGGCTCGAATCAACAGTACAGGGCGACGGTGTTCATCAAGGACCCGGCGCTGGAGGCGCGGTCGCTGACCCTGTCGCTGGTGCGCCAGGCGGGCGGTGGATCGGCCCCGGCCAGCGCCGAACTGGTGCGTCAGGTCGAGGATGCCATCCTGACCCGCGCAAGACAGTTGCGCGTGGCGGACAGCAAACTATAACGCCTTGTCAGAGGGCCCAGAAGTCATGACGCCGGGCATTCGTCCGGCGTTTAACGTATAAGGAACGGAATATGTCGCGGTACAACGCCAAGGTCGTCGAACCAAAATGGCAGGCAGCATGGAACGCAGCGCAGGTCTTCAAGGCTGAATCGGACCGGAGCCGGGACAAGTACTATGTGCTGGAGATGTTTCCCTATCCGTCGGGCCGCATCCACATGGGCCATGTCCGCAACTACACCATGGGCGACGTGGTGGCGCGGTACAAATCCGCGCGCGGCTTCAACGTGCTGCATCCGATGGGCTGGGACGCCTTCGGCATGCCCGCCGAGAACGCCGCCATGGAAAAGGGCGTGCACCCCGGCGACTGGACCTACCGCAACATCGCCGACATGCGGGCGCAGTTGAAACCGATGGGCCTGTCGATCGACTGGTCGCGCGAATTCGCCACCTGCGATCCCGAATATTACGGCCAGCAGCAGTCGATGTTCATCGACATGATGGAAAAGGGTCTGGTTTACCGCAAGGAAGCCACCGTCAACTGGGACCCGGTCGACATGACGGTGCTGGCCAACGAACAGGTCGAGGGCGGGCGCGGCTGGCGCTCCGGCGCGCTGGTGGAGCGCAAGGAGCTGACCCAGTGGTTTTTCCGCATCAGCCGGTATTCCGAGGAATTGCTGGAGGCCATCGACACGCTGACCGAGTGGCCGGAAAAGGTCCGCCTGATGCAGAAGAACTGGATCGGCAAGAGCACCGGCCTG
>JBFIHV010000310.1:0-3690 GCA_041601595.1 Amylibacter sp.
CAACATGACGCCCTTGTCGCGCGCCAGCAGCGCCGCATCCCGCATCAGTTCGCGCGACACCGAAAAGGGCGAACAGGGGGCCAGCCCGACGCGGACCATCGCGCCTTCGGTCGCATCGTGATAAGCGTCTATCAGGCGGATACTGTCCTTGAGAATGGCCGCTTCAGCCTCGACCAGACTGTCGGGCGGCAGGCCGCCGTCGCTCTCGCCGATGCTCATGGCCCCGCGCGTCGGGTGGAACCGGATGCCGATGGTTTCGGCCGCGTCGATGGTGTCGTCCAGCCGCGCGCCGTTCGGAAACAGGTACAGGTGGTCGGACGACAAGGTACAGCCCGACAGGGCCAATTCGGCCAGCCCCACCTGCGCGGATACAAAAATCTCTTCCGGTCCCATCTTAGCCCAGATCGGATAGAGCGTCTGCAACCAGCCGAACAACAGCGCGTCTTGCCCCCCGGGCACTGCACGGGTCAGGGTCTGGAACAGGTGATGGTGTGTATTGACCAGACCGGGCGTCACGACGCAACCTGCCGCGTTCACCTGCTCGTCGCCGGTCAGGTTCTTGCCGATGGCGGCGATTTCCCCGTTGCGGATCAGCACGTCGGCGCCGGACAATTCGCGGCGCTTCGCATCCATCGTTACCAGTACATCCGCAGTCTTGATTACCACGGTTTTCATGTCAAACTCCTTAAGGTTTCTAACGAGTTTTTAGAGTGGTATTCATCCGTCTATCCACTGGCGGCACCTGAGTGCAGCGTCGGCTACCTGGTGCCGTACATCCGGTCTCCGGCATCGCCCAGGCCGGGCAGGATATATCCGACCTCGTTCAGGCGTTCGTCCACCGCGGCGGTGTAAATCGGCACGTCGGGATGCGCCTCTTTCATGCGGGCCACGCCTTCGGGGGCGGCCAGCAGGCACACGAAACGGATATCTTTTGCTCCGGCCTTTTTCAACAGGTCGATCGCAGCGGCCGAAGAGTTTCCGGTCGCCAGCATCGGGTCGAGCGTGATGACCGTCCGGTCTTCCAGCGCCTTCGGGACCTTGAAATAATATTGCACTGGTTTCAGCGTCTTTTCGTCCCGATAGAGCCCGACAAAACCGACCCTTGCCGACGGGATCAGCTCCAGCACGCCGTCGAGCAATCCGTTTCCGGCGCGCAGGATCGATATCAGCGCCAGTTTCTTGCCTTTCAGCACAGGCGATTGCATCTCTTGGAGAGGCGTTTCGACGGTTTTCGAAACCAGTTTCAGATCCCGCGTCACCTCGTAGGCGAGCAGATGGCTGATCTCTCTCAGCAGGCGGCGAAACTGGCCGGTCGGCGTCGACTTCTTGCGCATCAGGGTCAGTTTGTGTTGCACCAGCGGATGATCGACCACTGTCAAATGCTCTGCCATATCAAGCTCCGTTCAATATCTTTCTCAGGTTCGCCTTTGTCGCCTCATCGCAGAAGGCTGCCGCGACGGCATTCTCGTTCACTTCGGAAAATTCGGCCTCGCCCCAGCCGAATACCTGCTCCAGCATATCGTATTCCCGCGTCATGTCGGTATGGAAATACGGCGGATCGTCGGTCGATACGGTCACCGGCACGCCTGCAGCACGCAATCGCGCGATCGGATGCTCCGCCCAGTCGCCGTAGACCCCGAGCGCGATATTGGAACCGGGGTTCACCTCCAGCGTGATCCGTTCCGCCGCCAACCGTTCTATCAGGCCTGCATCCTCGATGGACCGAACGCCGTGTCCGATGCGCCGGACCCCCAGGTGGTCGAGGCTTTCGGTAACCGACTCGGCGCCACCGAATTCTCCGGCATGGGTCGTCAGGGGCAAACCTGCCTCTGCCGCGCAGGAGAACGCGCGGGCGAAATCGGCGGGACGCAGGTAGCCCTCCGCCCCTCCCATGCCGAAGCCGACCATCCAGTCACCCGCGCTCTCGGCGCAGCGTTCGGCCGCCGTGATGGCCTTTTCGGGGCCGAAATGGCGGACGCAGGTGCCGACGAACCGGCATTCAATGCCCGCATCCGCACGCGCGGCCTCTGCCGCTTCGGTGATCGCCGCGAAATACTCCCGCCATGCAACCGGGTCCGAACCGCCGCAAAAATCCGGCGAAGCGAAAATCTCGGTATAGATGACGTTGTGGTTAGCTGACTGGTCCAGAACCGCGCGGGTCAGGTCGTGGTAGTCACACGGCGTCTTCAACACCTCGCAGGCCTGTTCATAGACGTTGAGGAAATCCGCGAAGCCGGAGTAGCTGTAATTGCCGGCATCGTCGAAAATCCGGCCAAGCGTGACCTTCTTGCGATCCGCCAGAGACCGTATGAAAGCCGGCGGCGCGGCGCCCTCCAGATGCAGATGCAGTTCCAGCTTCGGCGTATCCTGCCACTTGCTCATAAGAAACTCTTTCCATGATTTCCGGGGGCCAGACCCAGATGTTTCGCGATTGTCTCCCCGACATCGGCAAAGCCGACCTGCCCGATTTTCCGGCCGTCCTGTCCCGCCAACGCACCGATAACGGGAACCCGCTCGCGCGTGTGGTCGGTCCCTGTCCATGTCGGATCGTTGCCGTGATCGGCGGTAAACAAGATCAGGTCGTCAGGTCGCAACTCCGCCAGGACGCGCGGCACCTGACTGTCAAACCACTCCAGCGCGCGGGCATAGCCCGATACATCCCGCTGATGTCCGAACAGTGTGTCGAATTCGACAAAATTAGCGAAAATCAATGATTTGTCATGCGCCGTTCGCGTTGCTTCGACAAGGCGCTCGAACAGGTCGGCGTCGTTTTTTCCCTTGTAGGCACGGGTGATGCCGTTGCCTGAAAAGATGTCCTGTATCTTGCCGATCGCATGGCACTCACCGCCCGCCGCCTGCACCCGGTCCAGCAAGGTCGGCTCCGGCGGCTGCATGGCGAAGTCCTTGCGGTTGGCGGTTCTGTGAAAGCCGCTTTCGGTGTCTCCGACAAAGGGCCGGGCAATGACGCGCCCAACCCGCATCGGGTGCAACACGGTCGCCATCGCCTTGCACAGGTCATACAGGCGCTCCAGCCCGAACACCTTTTCATGGGCGGCAATCTGGAACACGCTGTCCACGGAGGTGTAGCAGATCGGCCAGCCTGTTCTCATGTGTTCGCGTCCGAATTTCTCGATCACCGGAATGCCGGAGGAATGCACGTTGGCCAGAGTGCCGCCGGTTCCGGCAAAACGCGCGGCGGCCGCCATGACCTCGGGCGGAAAGGCGGGATTGGTGTTCGGGAAATAGTGCCAGTCCCAAGGCACCGGCACGCCCGCCAGCTCCCAGTGACCCGAGGGCGTGTCCTTGCCGATCGAAACTTCGGTTGCCGCCCCCCAGATACCGGCGGGCGCGCGTCCCAGACCCTCTGCCGTCAAACCGCTGGCCAGTTCCACCGCCGCGCCGAGGCCCAGACCGTCCAGGACCGGCATCTTCAGCGGCCCGCTTCGGCCTTCGGTCGCGCGCCCTTCGGCGCATTGCTGCGCGATATGGCCGATCGTGTTCGCGCCCTCATCACCGAAATCCGCCGCATCGGGTGCCCCGCCGCACCCCGCCGAATCCAGCACAACGAGTAACGCGCGCGGCATCAGCCGATCCTTTCATAAATAAGAGGCGTCTTTTTCGGAGCTTCGCCAATATGATAGGCTGCCTGAACCGCCGACTTTGCCCATTCCAGCGCGTCCTGGCTGCTGG
>JBFIHV010000311.1:0-3682 GCA_041601595.1 Amylibacter sp.
GGTTTCGACCATCAATTGAAAGGCCCGCGAAAACAGGTAGTCGCCGACCAGGACCGAGGATTTGTTGTCCCACAACAGGTTGGCGGTCGGACGCCCGCGGCGCTGGCTGCTCTCGTCCACCACATCGTCATGCAGCAGCGTGGCGGTATGGATGAACTCGACCGTGGCGGCCAGATGCACGTGATAGGGCCCGTCATAGCCGCAGAGCTTGGCGGCCGCCAGCGTCAGCAACGGGCGCAGGCGCTTGCCGCCCGCCTCGACCAGATGCGCGGTCACTTCCGGAATGCGCGGCGCGTGTTTCGATGCCATGCGCTGGCGGATCAGCGCATTGACGCTGTCCATGTCGTTCGACAGCAATTGCATCAGCTTGTCTTGTGGTTTTGTGTCCGACACGCGGCCCCCTTGAATTATTCGTTATCCTGCTCGACAACGTCCCCGCATTACAGCTAACTGGTAGCTCATGAAAGAACTGTTGCGCACTACGGACCCCACGCTCGTCGCTTTTGCGACCGCCTTGCTACGGGCAGAGGATATAACCTGCTTCGATCTGGACGTCCATATGAGCATTCTGGAGGGGTCGATCGGGGTCATGCCGCGCCGCCTGATGGTGGCCGACGGCCATCTGTTCCGCGCCCGGGCCATCCTGCGCGACAATGACGTGCCCCTGCCGGACCAATGACGGGGCTGCGCCTATGCATGTGACGCAGGACGCGTTTCTGGACGGAAAGGTTACCGTTTTGCAGCCCGGAACCGGTTATCGCGCGGCGACGGATCCGGTGTTTCTGGCCAGCGCGGTTCCGGCCAGATCCGGCCAGAGCGTTCTGGATGTCGGCTGCGGTGTCGGCGTGGCCGGCCTGTGCCTGGCACGCCGTGTCGCGGGCGTCAGCGTCACCGGGCTGGAGCTGCAGGCGGACTATGCCGGTCTGGCGGAACGAAACGCGGCGGCCAATGCGCTGCCGCTGTCGGTGATCCGGGGCGATCTGCGCGCTCTGCCGGACGAACTGCGGCGGGTCCAGTTCGACCATGTCATGACGAACCCCCCGTTCTATCCGGACGGGCAGGCCACACGACCCGACAGTGACGCCAAGTCCATCGCCAATGTCGAGAGCCTCGATCTGGCGGAGTGGATCGGGCTCTGCCTGAAACGCCTGCGGCCCAAGGGCAGCTTTACCATCATCCAGACCGCCGACCGGTTGCAGGACATCCTTTGCGCGCTGACCGGGAATGTCGGCGCGATCCGTGTGCAGCCCCTGGCGCCGCGCGCGGGAAGGCCGGCCAGGCGGGTGATCGTGCAGGCGCGGAAAGGCAGCCGCGCGGCGCTGCAACTGTTGCCGCCGTTTCACGTCCACAGCGGCGCGGCGCACCTGAAGGACGGCGACGACTATTCCGAAGCGGCCCGTGGCATTCTGCGAATGGGCCGGGCCTTTCCGCTGTAAGACGGCGGGAATTTTAACACTCTGTTTAGTCCTGCCAGCCGAAAAACGCTGATGTCACACGATTGTAACAATCTGTTCGTGACACGACTCGGATTCTGTGGTGGACTGAAAACATAGTCATAAAAGGAGGTGCCACATGAGCGTGAGTTCCCACGTTGAAGAACTCAAAAGGAAACATGCCATTCTCTCGGAAAAGGTAGAACAATTTCAGCGAAACCCAGGCACGGACGATCTGGCAATCGCGGAACTCAAGAAGCAAAAACTCAAGCTAAAAGAAGAAATTACAAAACTCTCGAATTAGCGAACATCGTCGGCGGTTGCCCGACAGGGCACCGCCCAGATGCTTTCGTTCCCTGCGGTCTACGCGCCGCAGGTCAGTCCCGCTCAACACAAAGAGCGACACCCATTCCCCCGCCGATACACAATGTCGCAAGCCCGCGTTTCGCGCCGCGCCGCCTCATTTCATAGAGCAATGTCGTCAGGACCCGGCATCCCGACGCGCCGATCGGATGGCCGATCGCGATTGCGCCGCCATTTACGTTCACGATTTCGGGGTTCCAGCCCATTTCCGCGCTGACCGCGCAGGTTTGGGCCGCGAAGGCCTCGTTGGCCTCGATCAGGTCCAGATCGTCGACGGTCCAGCCCGCCTTCGCCAGGGCCTTGCGCGAGGCGTTGACGGGTGCGATGCCCATGATCGCCGGATCGACGCCCGCCGTGGCAAAGGAAGCGATGCGCGCCAGCGGTTCGATGCCGCGCTTTTCGGCGTTTTTCGCCGTCATCAGGACGGCGACAGCGGCCCCGTCGTTCAGGGTGGAGGCATTGCCAGGGGTCACGGTGCCCGCGTCATCGAATGCCGGGCGCAACCGGTGCAAGCCCTCCATGGTCGTATGCGGACGGATGCCTTCGTCACTGTCCACGACGACTTCGCCCTTGCGGGTCCGCACCGTGAAGGGCGTGATCTCTGCCACGAATTTTCCGGCAGCCTGCGCCGCGGCCGCCTTGGTCTGCGAGGCCAGCGCGAAGCGGTCCTGTTGTTCCCTGCCGATGCCGAATTTCTCGGCCACGTTTTCGCCCGTGATGCCCATGTGGTAGTTGTTGAACGCGTCCCACAAACCGTCACTGACCATTGTGTCGATGAAAGAGAAATTACCCATTTTATGACCGGTGCGCAGGTGGGCCGCATGGGTGCTGAGGCTCATGCTCTCCTGTCCGCCCGCGACGATGATCTCGGCGTCGCCAAGCTGGATGTGTTGGGCGGCCAGCGCCACGGCCCGCAGGCCGGAGCCGCAGACCTGGTTGATGCCCCAGGCGGGTGAAGCCTCCGGCAGGCCGGCCAGAATATGCGCCTGCCGCGCCGGATTCTGCCCCTGTGCCGCCGTCAGAACCTGTCCGAGGATGGTTTCGCTGACTTCGGCCTTGTCGATGCCGGCGCGGGCCACGGCGGCCTCGATCGTGGAGGCGCCCAGAACATGCGCGGGGGTCGTGCCCAGACCGCCCAGAAAACTGCCCACTGCGGTGCGGGCAGCCGATGCGATGACGATGCCAGTCATATGAATTCTCCCGGTGATTGTCTGGCCGGGAATGTGCAGAGATCGCGCGGCATTGTCAAACGCCGTCGCCGCCGTCGCGGCAGATCATGGCAGTCAGACGGGCAGGCCGACCACCTTGTCCCGGTCCGCCCAGATCGGCATGACCTCGGGCCGTCCGAACAGGTAGCCCTGCAGGCAATCGACGTTGAGCTTCCGCAGGCACTCCATTTCCTCTTGCTTTTCGACGGCCTCGGCCACAACCATCATGTCGAAATGCGCGGCAATATCGACCAGGACCCGGGTCAGCGCCTGGTTGTCGCGATCGCTGTGGATGTCCCGGATGAACTGCCCGTCGATCTTGACGATATCGAAGCGGACCTCCTTGAGGATGCGGAAAGAGGTGTATCCGGCCCCGAAATCGTCCAGCGCGAAGGAAACGCCCTGCGCTCGCGCCGCGTTCACATCCTGCGCGAACTGGGCCATGTCCGAGACCTCGGAGGTTTCGGTGACCTCGACGATCAGTCGTTCGGCCAGCGTCGGGTCGTCCTCCAGCCCATAACGCAGGGTCGCCTGCCACAGCGGGTCCACGACGCTCAGAGGCGAGGCGTTGATCGACAGGCGCAGCCACGGCTGTCCGGCGAGTTCGGCCAGCCCCGCCTGCAGGGCGCAGCAGTCGACCATCCGGCCAAGCGAATTGCGTTCGATCCTGTCGATGAA
>JBFIHV010000312.1:0-3673 GCA_041601595.1 Amylibacter sp.
AGGGGGAAACTGATACATGGCGACGATCGTATTGTCAGCCGCCGGTGCAGCCATCGGAGGTGCAATCGGGGGCAGTGTGCTGGGTGTTTCCGCTGCTGTGATAGGGAAGGCTGTCGGTGCGACCATAGGGTCAGCAATTGACCAGTCAGTGTTCGGGTTCGGTAACCGTACCGTAAATGCCGGACGCATCGACAGCTTCCGGCTGCAAGGTGCTGCCGAGGGTCAACCGATGCCGGTTGTCTTTGGCCGCACCCGGATCGCTGGCCATATGATCTGGTCGAGTGATTTTCTCGAGACCAGGACGACCAGTTCGTCCGGCGGGAAGGGCACAGGTCCAAAGGTCACAACAAATAGCTACAGTTACAGCGTTTCTGTGGCCTTCGCGCTCGGTGAGGGTGTCGTCAGCCGGATCGGCCGGATTTGGGCGGACGGGCAGGAAATATCGGCTGGTGACCTGAACATTGCTTTTTATTCGGGTCACGACGAACAATTGCCGGATCCGACGATTGCTGCGGTTGAGGGGCTAGAAAATACCCCGTCCTATCGGGGTACGGCCTATGTCGTTATCGAGGCTCTGCAACTGGAAGAATTCGGCAACCGGATTCCACAATTGAATTTCGAAGTATACCGGCCAGCGCAACCAGGCATTGAAGGTATCGGTGCAACGGCGGAAGTCGTGAACAGCGTATGCCTTATACCCGGTACCGGCGAATTTTCCCTTGGGACGACCCCAGTTCATTATACCGGTGAATTCGCCGACAACCGGTCTGCCAACGTCAATACGCTGCGCAAGGAAACCGACTTTTTGAACAGTCTGGACGACTTGCAGAACGACCTGCCGAATTGCAGGTCGATTTCTATCGTGACCAGTTGGTTCGGCGACGATTTGCGCTGCGGTTACTGCACACTGCGTCCGAAGGTTGAAAAAACGGACATGAGCAGCAGTCCAATGAGTTGGCAGGTCAACGGACTGGTTCGCGATGAGGCTCAGGCTGTCAGTTTGCTGGACGGGCGGCCGGCCTTCGGCGGCACGCCGTCCGACAATTCCGTCATCGAGGCGATACAAGAGATTAAGAGCCGTGGCTATAATACTGTTTTCTATCCCTTTATCCTGATGGATATTATGGACGGAAATACGTTGTCCGACCCGTATTCCGAAAACACGTATCAGCCCGCAATGCCTTGGCGGGGGCGGATAACCAGTACACCCGCGGCCGCTATTGCTAATGAGGCGGAAGGATCGACGATTACCGAATTCGAGGTCGAGAGTTTTTTCGGAACTTGCGCGGTAACAGACTTCCACATCTCGTCGGGGGTCGTGCTTTATGACGGTCCCGATGAATGGTCATACCGGCGGCTGATCCTGCATTATGCACACCTGTGCAAACTGGCGGGTGGCGTTGATGCCTTTCTGATCGGCTCTGAAATGCGGGGTCTAACGCAAATCCGCACTGGCAGGCGTGATTTTCCGGCCGTCGCGCGGTTGAAGCAACTGGCGGCAGATGTACGCGCGGTCCTGGGGCCTGCTTGCAAGATCAGCTACGCCGCCGACTGGTCGGAATATTTCGGGTTTCAACCTGCGGACGGGTCCGGTGATGTGTTCTATCATCTCGATGCGCTTTGGTCCGACGAGAATATCGATTTTATCGGTATCGACAACTATATGCCCCTGTCCGACTGGCGCGACACGGTCGGGCATCTGGATGCCAGCTATGGTTCGATTTACAACCTCGATTATCTGAAGGGAAATATCGAGGGCGGTGAGGGTTATGACTGGTACTATGCGAGCGAAGCGGATCGCGTGGCGCAGATACGCACTCCGATTACCGACGGGGCGTATAATGAGCCCTGGACCTATCGTTACAAGGATATCCGCGCCTGGTGGAGCAATCCGCATTTCGAGCGCCTCTCGGGCGTTCAGGAAGCTGTTCAGACCGGCTGGGTTCCGGAATCGAAACCCGTCTGGTTCACGGAGTTTGGCTTCCCTTCGGTGGACAAGGCTACGAACCAGCCCAACGTGTTCTTCGATCCGAAGTCAAGCGAGTCCGCGCTTCCGTATTTTTCGAACGGGCGGCAGGATACCACGATCCAGCGCGTAGCTTTGCGCGCAGTCAGCGACTATTGGAGCGATGAGGCGATAAACCCGGTTTCCTCGGTGTATCAATCGCCGATGATCGACATGCAGAACTCGTCTGTCTGGGCCTGGGACGCACGCCCCTGGCCAGATTTTCCGCAGCGCACGAACCTGTGGAGCGACGGAGCGAACTACGCGCTCGGCCATTGGCTGAACGGCCGGTTCGCATCGCAGGAGCTCGCGGCGGTAGTTGCGGAGATATGCGTTCATTCCGAGTTCTATGATTTCGATGTCAGCCGTCTGCGCGGTACTGTTACCGGCTTCGTCCTGCGGAACAACGAGTCCGCTCGGCAGAGCTTGCAGTCCCTTATGCTGGCCTATGATTTTTCAAGCTTTGAGCGCAACGGCACCCTCGTCTTCGAGAATAATGCCGATGCGCAGCGTTATGCTTTGTCACCCGACACGCTGGCCGTTCTGGACGATCTGGACAGGGTAGTGGAAAAGACAAGGTCGTCCGCTGCCGAGGTGTCGGGCCGAACACGGTTCGGTTTCTGGGATGACCAGAACGACTATCAAATCGGCACCGTCGAGGCATATTTTCCGTCCGACGCGCTGAATACTGTGTCGCAGACGGATCTGCCGTTGGTGTTCACAAAGCCGGAAGGGGCCGAAATCGTCGAGAGGTGGCTGGCGGATTCGAATATGGCGCGCGAATCCGTGCGTCTGGCGGTTCCGCCGTCCATGGCCGATCTCGCAGTTGGCGACATCATCGATCTGGTGGACGAGGAGGGTTCGTCCTATCGGGTAGAGCGGGCGGAAGAATTCGGCGGGCGTATCATCGACGCTGTTCATGTCGAGCGAAGCAAAGGGGTGCGGTCAAGGGGCGCGTTTAGCACAGTCGTGCCCAAGGCAGTTGCAGCGACAATGCCGGTGCACTTCGCGTTTCTGGATGTTCCAGTTCTGTCTGAGGCAACGAACGATTTTGCGCCCTTGTTTGCCGCGACAGCAAATCCCTGGCCGGGCGGTGTCGCCGTTTATAGCGCTGCATCGAATGAGGGTTATGAGCTAAGTACCGTGGTCAAAGGTGCTGCGGTTTTCGGCCGAACGCAGTCCGTGTTGGCTGCATCTGCACCCAGCCGCTTTGGCAATACTTCGGTCGTGGTTTCGATCTCTGCAGGGTCCTTGAGTTCGAAATCGAAAACCGAGGTTCTGAACGGGGCGAACTCGTGCGCCTTGAGGGTCGGCTCTGGCGACGATTGGGAAATATTTCAATTTCTGAATGCGGAGTTACTGGAGAGCGGCAATTACCGTTTGTCGGGATTTCTGCGTGGACAACTCGGGACAGAACATCTGGTGCAGGCGGAAGTGCCGGTCGGGTCAGAGATAGTATTCCTCACCGCTGACTTGCGGCAACTGCCGATCAGCGAGGAAAGTCTGGGTCTGGAGAGGTATTTCCGGGTCGGGCCATCGGACCGGGCTGTCTCGGATAACAGTTTCGCTTCTTCTGTCCAGGTTTTCAGGGGGGTTGGGCAGCGCCCTTATTCGCCGGTGCATCTGTCATGGCGGCGGGAAGCCGGCAACGACCTGTCCTTTGCCTGG
>JBFIHV010000313.1:0-3666 GCA_041601595.1 Amylibacter sp.
TGTCAGCCGGAAACGCAAGCTTCTGGACAAGCAGAAGGCGGGCAAGAAGAAGATGCGCCAGTTCGGCAAGGTGGAAATTCCGCAGCAGGCGTTCATTTCCGCGCTGAAGATGGATGACTAGGCGGCTCTGGCTCCGGCGGGTCCGGTACAAGAAGCAACGAAGTATCGGCTGGTCATCCAAATATCTTCGATGAAATCATGTTGTATTTTGCGCGCAGTTTATCGGGAAGATGCCTGAAAAGCTTTGTCTTGAGCGATGATTTCTTGCGGCTGCCGGCTATATCGTTCCGGCTGTTCGCGCTGGCGTCAATGTCGCTGGCAATGCCCATGGGTGGAATGAGTGGCCTGTCCATGGAAAACCCCTTTCCCCGCTTGTTGCAGAACGACCGGACCTCCGCGTCGTAGGGGCCGCAAATTCCGGTTCCATAGTCGCTGGACATGAAATCCGTTGCACCGGCCCGAGACCACAAGAGTGCCGTTGCCAGGATCGGAAAATAATAGGATTTTCGCAGGACGCCTTCGGACAGTCTTTTCGCAGTGCGGAAGTGATCGTCTCTTTTGCCTGTCAGGTTCACTACGTCCCAATTCCCGCGGTGATCGTCTTCCAGATAGTTCAGGATTTCATGCAGCAGCGGCCGAGCATTCCGGGGCAGGTCTGCGTCGTCTTCGAGGATCAGGGCAACGAAAGCATCGCTTTCAAGAAACGCAGTCAATGCGGCCAGATGACTGCTGTAACATCCAAGTTCTCCGCCGTTCAGTTCTCTTCCTATTCGCCTCTTGCATTTTAGCGCGTTGTAATTCTGGAAGGATTCCGAATTCCTGGTCCGCCCGTCCACGGCTTCTATCCGCTCCCACGTCATACCTGCCTCTGCGAGGGCATCGCGCATGGAAGTCAGGCGAGTATCGCTGCCCTCGAGGTTGAGGACATAAGTGGCAAATCTATCAGGCTTCATAACATCCGACCTTTGGCGCTACTTTGTTGGCCGCTCCACGAAAATTCAGGCAACTGAGAGCGCTCCCGCAAGTCAATTGTCCGTTAATTGCGGACTATGAGCCGGCGGCGAGTCTTTTCTTCGCCGGTTCGCTTCGGGTCTCAGAAAGAATTCGGGAAAGTTTGGAATTCAGCCCTAGTTGGCAGCATCCGCGATGGCATTCCCGGCTTTGCCGAGGTCCTGGCCGATTCCTTCAACGGTGTTGCAGGCGGCAAGGATGATTAATGCGAGCGTGGCGAGGGTCAGCGTCTTGGTCATGGCAATCTCCATTTTCCGAAAGTGTTAAGGCAGAGCCATGCCAATCTCAAGACTCAAAATTGCCGGGCCGCGCGGCGCGGCGCGATACCGCTCCATGCCGGTCTTTGGCCGGTTTCGGAACAAGAAAGCATGATTTACCCGCATATCCGCTTGCGCGCCGCCATCCGAACCATGGTGCTGGGGCTTTGCGGCTTGAATTTTCCGGCGGCAGATGACCTGCGCGGCTGCTCGTCGGGTATCTCTGCGTCGGTGAAGAACGGGCGGAACAGGCGCGCCAGATCTTCCGCGACCGACACCAAAGGGTCCACGAAGGCCAGTTGCACGGTCTGCTCTATCGTCGCGCCGTAGCCGGCGATACCGTCGCAGACCGGCGGCGTGCTTTTCCGGCCTTGTTTTTCAAACACCGGTTCCGCGGGTTGCAGCCGGGGAAGAGCGGTTTCGGAGAAGGCCGGAATGGCCAGAAGGGTGACAGCCAGCACTGCAGTCGCGAGGACTCTAAGATGCATCTCTTACACTTTCACACCCCGTTGCCCCACGATGTGTGACGGGTTCGCCCGTCGTTCGCTCCGTCTGCCTCGAAACTCGTGGTTAACGGATAGGTTGTGGATAGCGACGCTACGCTAACAGCCGGTTAACGGTGAAGGGTTTCATTCCGGGCGTTCGATGTGCTCGCTTTCCAACACGCAGAGGATGTGCTTCCGCAATTGCGAACTCGCTCACCATTATTCCTCGACAGGCGAATTGGTTGGCGGCAAAGTCGGACCACGGCATCTGGCCTGTGAGGTTCGAATGTCCAATACCGGCCCAGAGCGCGCGTGCCGTTCGCGTCCCTGTGGAGCGCTAACCCAAGAAATAAAGGAGTGCATTCATGTTGAAGAAACTTATTACAACGACAACCGCCGTCACGCTTTTGGCCAGTTCCGCTTTCAGCGGTTCCGTAACCGAGCCGGAAATGGAACCGATGGTCGAGGTGGTTGAGGAAGATACCGGAACCTCTTCCGGCGGCTTGCTGGTTCCCTTGCTGGCGTTGGTGGCAATCGGCCTGTTGATTTCGCAGGACGACGATGATCCGGAGCCTCAGCCGTCAGATCTGCGCGTCAAGCGGGACATTGCACGAGTCGGCACTGCCGAAAATGGCCTGCCGATCTACAATTTCAAATACCTGTGGTCGAACAAGACCTATCAAGGCGTGATGGCGCAAGATGTGCTGGCGCATACACCGGAAGCCGTTGTTCACGGCCCTCTCGGGTTGCTGACCGTCAAGTACGATGTCCTCGGTCTGGAAATGAAGCAGGTCCACTGATCTGGCACCGTTGCCGGGTGTTCTCCGGCAACGGATTAACTCACGCCGATGGCAGCGGCTGGAGTTGCGAGAAATTAACGATAAGTTATTAATAAAATTAATAAAACTATCCGTTTATTGGTCGTGTGATTTAGGTGTGGTTAACTCTCTGGCGCGATAAGGGACGGGCCGAAAGGGTTGGAAAATTGATGGCCAAGGTGTTTCGAGTGGTTGATTTAAGGTGTGGGTCGTTGTTCCGGGCGGCGCAAGCGATTGTCCGCATTTCCCCTTTCGGCGACCTGACAGGCTCTCGTAGGTGGCGCCGCCGCCGCACGGGTCATCCAAACGTACCGCCGATGGATTTGGGGCTCAGCGGCCGACGATTGATCGGGAGCGGGAAATAGCCTATTGTAAAAGGAATCCTTGGGGGAGGATGACATGCATAACAAAGAGATGGACGCTGCCAAGGCGAATGTTTCTTCTGTACTGTCCGGCAAGTTTTCGGCCAAAGGCCGGACGCTGGAGCAGCAGTTGAAGTCGGTTCGCCGGAATTTGCCGAAAGGCGCTCGCGAAGAAGTCGAGTTTCTGATCGACTCCGAACACAAGCTGAAACATCCGGTCCTGCGAAGCCGCGTAGATCCCAAAAGGGTCGATGCGATCAGCAAGAGCTTTGATCAGCGGTCCGGTAATTTCAACAAGAAACGCGAGAAATCCAGGGCCCGATACAGTTTGGCCAGCAGTCTCGTTCTGAGCATGCTGGCCTCCAGTTTTGTGTTCTATGCCGTCCTGATCTGGATCGGCGCCCTGTAATCCGTGCGGCGACCTCAGTGCGCCGGACGGATGAAAGTGCCGTTGTTCAGCTCCCGGAAGGCCTGCTCCAGTTCCTGACGGGTATTCATGACGATCGGCCCGTGCCATGCGACCGGTTCCTGAATCGGCCGACCAGAAATCAGCAGAAAACGCACGCCGCGCTCGCCGGCCTGAACCGTGACGGTGTCGCCGGTGTCAAAGCTGACAAGGGTCCTGTTGCCGGACATGTCGCGGATGTTGACCTCTTTGCCGCGCACTTCTTTTTCCAGCAGGACGCCGGTCGGGTCCGACGCGTAGTCAAAAGCGGCAGAGCCTTCGAAGACA
>JBFIHV010000314.1:0-3665 GCA_041601595.1 Amylibacter sp.
TACAGAAAGACAACCTGAGCAAGGCCGAGGTGCTGGACCGGTTCCAGTGCGTCGTCGGCGTCCGCGATGTGAACATCAGCGTCGACGAGGGCGAGGTGTTCTGCATCATGGGCCTGTCGGGTTCCGGCAAGTCGACGCTGGTGCGCCACGTCAACCGCCTGATCGAACCGACGGCAGGCGAAATCTATATCAACGGCACCGACGTGAACAAGCTGAACGCCGAAGAACTGCGCGTGATGCGGGCGGACAATATCGGCATGGTGTTCCAGAACATGGCCCTGCTGCCGCACCGCAGCGTGCGCGACAACATCACCTTCGCGCTGGAACTGCGCCACGTTCCCAAGGCCGTCCGCGACAAGGAGGCCGAGCGCGTGATCGAGATCGTCAGTCTGCAAGGCTACGGCGACCGGATGCCGTCCGAGCTGTCGGGCGGGATGCAGCAGCGGGTCGGGCTGGCGCGCGCGCTGGCCGCCGATCCGGACATCCTGCTGATGGACGAGCCCTTTTCGGCGCTCGACCCGCTGATCCGGCGCGGGCTGCAGGACGAGTTCCTCGAACTTTCGAAAAAGATGAACAAGACGACGCTGTTCATCACGCACGACCTGGACGAGGCGATCCGCATGGGGTCGCGCATCGCCATCATGAAGGACGGCGAGATCGTGCAGATCGGCACGCCTGAAGATATCGTGACCAAGCCCGCGGACGACTATGTCGCCCAGTTCGTCGCGGGAATTTCCAAACTGAAACTGATCTATGCCCATACCGTCATGACGCCGGTCGCCAGCTACGAGAAATCCGCCGGAAAACTCGAAGGTCTGGAGGATTATCCGCAAGCGGGACCCGACGACGATCTGGACACGCTGGTCGGGCTGGCAGTGGACCAGACCAGACCGGTCGTGATCATGAACGACGGCAAGCCCATCGGCATCGTCACCAAGGACAACCTGCTGCACGGCATACAGGGCGAGGTCTGACAGGCGCGCCGTTCATTGGACCGGCGGGGCACATTCGGCAGTTGCACGCGGCCGGCCCGCGCCCTGCGCTGCTCATCGCTCAGTTCGAATAGCTGTTGATCCTGGCGATTTCGTTCCGCACGTTTTGCACACCGGCTTGCGCCGCGACGATGCGTTCGGCGCTTTGCCGGCTCTGGCCGTCGGCGACCACACCGTAAAGCCGCACGCCGGCATTCTCGACCCTGACCTGGATATGCTGTCCCTGGCGGCCAAGAGATCTGTCCGATCTGAGCGCCGTTTCGATCCGGGCTTGCAGCATGGAATCCAGAAGCTCTTTCCGTGTCTCGTCGCGTTCGGCGAAGGCCGGGTTCGCGGCCGCATCAAGCAGGATCTCGGCGCAGGTGCCGGGGCTCAGATGCGCGGTATTCAGCACCAGGTCATAGTTGCGCGGATCCCGCCAGTCGGCCTCGAAGAAACGCAGAAAGGTCCTGCTGTGCGCCGCGTCGCTGCGTTCGATTTCGCGCTTCGCCTCTCGCTCGCCGACCCCGAGCCGGTCGACCATCTGGGCCACGCGAAACTCCATGGGCGCGCAGACCCGGACCGACAGAATTCCGGGTATCGACTTGAGCAGCTGCGCCGCGCCCCAGCCGCGGATCAGGACATTTCCCTCAAGCGCGATTTCATAGATTTCCTCGGGCGTCAGATACCCGTCCTGCGTCCGGTTATTGCGCCATTTCGACATCTCTTCTTCGCTTCCTTCAAGAAAGCGGAACACCTCGCTCTCTTCGGCCTGGGCCATCCGGTGGTGTGGCGTGTGGATCAACTCGTGGTGAACGACGCTGATGCCCCTGCGGCGCGCGAACTCGCGGGCAACCTCCTTGCCCAATGTACCCATCTCTCGCGTCATGACGATAATAGCCATCATACTTCCTCCTCTGAAAATCACTTGATCAATTGGCTGAATGCGCCGGAATAGACGCCGGTTACTGCTTGGCACTCATTACGGTTCACTGATTGGCAGGCGGAATTGGCGGCCACGCGCCTACCGGGTGGATAGGCGAAAGTTCTGTTGCCGATGACCTGAACTTTTCAATTTTACGCCCGAATCGCAAAACCGCAAAGCGAAACTGTGTAACACAACGGGGCTACCGGCCGCGCGCAGGGTCCGGCGCCGGTGGGGACGCCATGCAAGAGCGCCCCCGGTTGCTTGCATCGTCTTGTTTCGCTATCAGCCCGGCGCAGCCCGCGCCAGCTGCCGCCGGCGCTTTTGGCCGAACACTTCCGCGCGCGGCCGCCAGTCATACCTCGCATCGGCCAGCGTCGGCGACCAGTGGAGATATCCGCCATTCCGCCATGGGTCGAGCACGACACCCTGAAAGAGCGTATCCCCGCGCCGGCTGATGATCGTGGTGCTGTGGTCGATGAGGAAGGGGTTGTCGGCATTGGCGATTGCCCGATGCAGGTCGAGCGTGCGGAAGTCTTCCTGCCTCAGGCGGGCCTCGATGTCGTCAGCCCACTGATAGCACAGGCCCCGGGGCCGCAGGCCGAGGTTGACCTTGGTATTGTGGATCAGCGGCGGATCGGTGATCCGGTATTCGAGCGCCAGTTGACGCGAATACTCGAAAGCGATGCGCGCGGCCCGCGCAGCCTCTTCGGGATCGACTTCGGCGCCGAGTGCGCGAATGCCCAGTTCCAGCGCCTCGATCCGGTGCTTGTCCGCCGGTGGTGGCCCGCCGGGCCCGGTCGTCGCGCATCCGCCGGCGGCGAACAGCGCCAGCAGCGACAACAGACACGCGAGTTTTCTGACGATCATGTCGATATCCTTCGGGCGGCTCGCGCGGATCATGCGAATAGTTCCAGCGCTAGCGCATCGCCGCCCGCTTGTCCAGAAACGGCCCCGTCAGCGCCCCCCTCAACTCAGCCAGACGTCGAGAAATAGCATCAGCACAAGTCCGATCGACAGACCAAGCGTCGCCTTGTTCTGGTGTCCGCTTCGGTGGGTCTCGGGGATGATTTCGTGGCTTATCACATAGATCATCGCGCCCGCCGCGAAGGCAAGGCCCCAGGGCAGGAACGGCTCCGAGATCGATATGACACCGGCTCCGATCGCGCCGCCGACGGGCTCGACCAGTCCGGTCAGCGCGGCAATGCCGAAGGAACGGGCCCTGCCGTAGCCTTCGGCCATTAGGGCGACGGCGACCGCCAGACCTTCGGGCAGGTTCTGCAACCCGATGCCGATAGCGAGCGGCAGGCCGCCGGACAGCCCGTGCGCGCCAAATCCGACGCCTACGGCCAGCCCCTCGGGGAAGTTATGGATCGTTATCGCGACGACAAAGAGCCAGATGCGCCGCAATGCGGCGGCCTCCGGTCCCTCGCGTCCCGTCTTGAAATGCTCGTGCGGCAGCACCTCGTTCAGGATGGCCACGCAAGCCATACCGGCAAGAATTCCGACCACGGCGATACCGGCCGGAACCGGGCCCTCGCCATACCTTTCGGTGGCCGCCTCCAGCGCCGGAATGATGAGCGAAAAAAAGGATGCCGACAGCATGACGCCCGCCGCGAAGCCCAACGACATATCGCGGAGCGCCCGGCTCGGGACCTTGCCGAACAACACCGGGACGGCGCCAAGGGCCGTCATGAGCCCGGCGACAAGGCTGCCCAGAAACCCGAGCATGATTGGCGAAAATGGTTCCACGAGGAATTCTTAACTGA
>JBFIHV010000315.1:0-3651 GCA_041601595.1 Amylibacter sp.
CGAGGACAAGCACTACATCCGTTCGCAAATCCTCGAGGCCGCGGGCGCCCTCGGCGTCGACCTTGTCCAGGTGGGCAGCCGCGCCTATTCCACGAACACCCTAGAATCGGGCTGGATTCCCTCGCCCCTGCCCGGCATCTATTCCGGCGGCGGAATGCTGCAGGAGTATCGTGACTGGCTCGGGTCCGACAGCTACGAGGCCATCGGGTCCGTCGGCGGAAGCTACGTTTCCGAAAATATCGAGGATTACTACGTGAACCCGTTCGAGCTTGGCTACGGTTTCTACATCGGCTGGAAGAAGGACGACTTCATCGGCAAGGCCGCGCTCGAACGCCTCAAAGGGGGCAGGAACCGCAAGAAAGTGACCTTGGAGTGGAACAAGGAAGACCTGCTGAAGGTTATAGCTTCGGGCTTCGAGGAAGGGACACCTTACAAGTGGATCGACCTGCCGCAACCCAACTATGCTTCGTCGAGCGCGGACATGGTGATGCATGGCGACAAAATGGTTGGTATGTCCATGTTCAACGGTTACAGCTTCAACGAACGCTGTATGTTGTCACTTGGTGTGGTCGATGAAAGCGTCGCGGTCGGCGATGTTCTCACATTGCGCTGGGGCGAGCCGGACGAGACGCAGAAGACCTCGACCGAGAAGCACAGGCAGGCAGATATAAGGGTGCGGGTATCCCCCACGCCCTATGCGAGCGAAGCGCGCAAAAACTACGCCGAAAGTTGGCGTAGCAAAGCGGTCTAGGACCGCGATCATGGCCCCGGAGCGCGGTGTTTCGGGGTTAAAACAGAAACGACATTAACCGTCGACTTGGGAGGAGACGAAATGATTTTCCAAAAAAATATCCTGGCTGCGGCAGCAGTTACAGCCAGTCTGGTGGCAGGTGCGGCCAGCGCGGACGAGTTGAGCTTTGCCAACTTCACCCCGCCGTTCCACACAATCAACGCGTCCGTCATCGAAAAGCTCAACGCGGCCGTGTCAGAGGCCACCGGCGGCGCGCTGACCGTGCGCGGCTATCACGGCGGCGAGCTCGGCGCGGGTCCGGTCGAGCAATACGTCCGCGTCCTGCAGGGCGTGGCCGACACTGGCTGGGGATTGCCGGGCTACACCTCTTCGCAGTTCCAGCAGACCATGATCGCGGAACTGCCGAACGCCATTCCGCTGGACATGCCGGGATATGAAGCGCTCTGGCGCGCCTATGACGAGCATTTGGCGCAGGAGTTTCCCGGAACAATCCCGCTGGCCCTTTGGACATCCGAACCAAACATCTTCATCATGAAGGACCACGTCATCCGCAAGCCCTCCGATCTGGCCGGACTGAAGGTGCGGGTGGCCGGAGCGACGGCTGCCGACGTGGCGACGGCCCTTGGTGCGACACCGGTTCAGATGCCGATAAACCAGGTCTACAACGCCCTTCAGACCGGTCTTATCGACGGCGTCATCACAGGGTCATCGACACTTGCCGACTTCAAGCTCAACGAAGTGGCCAACAGCTACACCTTCGGTGCGAACCTGGGTCGACTGAGCTTCTTCACCGTGATGAACGAGGCGCGCTACAAGGGCCTTCCTGACGACCAGCGGGCCGCTCTGGATGCCGCGATCGGTCTTGAGCTGTCCAAGAGCGCCGAAGATGCGTGGAACGCAACGGCCGATGCCGGTGTCGCGGCAGCGCGCGCGCTGGGTGAAAGCACCTTCGTCGACCTGACCGAAGAAGAGATCGCCGCCTTCGCTGAGGCCACTGCCGGAGTCACCGAGGCCTATGTCAAAAACGTCGGCGGCGAGGCGACCCTCGCTGCCATGCGTGGCGAATAAGGCATGCATGCCATACGTAAAATTGCGGACAGGCTCATCAGCCTGTCCGCTGTCATCGGAGCGATGGGCCTCTTCGTCGAGGTGATCGTGACCCTTGTGGACGTGATTGGGCGCGCTTTTGGAAGCCCGCTTTACGGCTCGCAGGACATTACGACGATGACCATGGTCATCGTCGTCTTCGGCGGCATGGCGCTCTGCGACCGCAATGGCGGTCATATCGCAGTGGACATCTTCGAGCGGCGCTATCCCAATTGGCTGAACCGGGCCGTGGACATACTGTCGGCGCTCCTCGGATCGGTCATTTTTTTCGGCATTGCATACTCCGTCCTGGATAGCGCGAAGATTTCCGTAATGCTCAACCTGAATACCAACCTGTTGAATTTGCCGAAGGCATGGTTCCAGTGGGCGCTGGCGGGCTTTTCCGTCATGACAGCTTTGGGCCTGCTTCTCAGGGCTGCCGAGCTGACATTCAGCGGTCGCGACATACGCCACGAAACGGAGGTTCGGGAATGACTTCGGCGACCATCGGCGCGATAGGCGTCGGCATACTTCTTTTGCTTTTGATCCTGCGCATACCCGTCGCCTTCGCCATGTTCGCCGTCGGCTTTGTCGGCATTTGGATATTGAACGGCTTCTCTACGGCCATGGGCCTGCTGGCGTCAGAGAGTTTTACCCTGGCCTCTTCCTCGGAGCTCGTCGTCGTTCCGCTGTTCATCCTCATGGGTAACGTGGCAAGCGCCACGGGAATGAGTCGCCAGCTTTATGACGCCGCCTATTCCATCGTCGGGCAGGTTCGCGGCGGGCTTGCTTCGGCCACGGTGATCGGTTGCGGCGGTTTTGCCGCGCTTTCGGGCTCTTCGGTCGCCTCGGCCCTGACAATGGGCAAGGTCTCGCTGGGCGAGATGGACCGCTACAACTACGACAAACGGCTTTCGACCGGTGTCGTCGCGGCAGGCGGAACGCTCGGCATTCTGATCCCGCCATCGACCGGCTTCGTCATATTCGCCATTCTGACAGAGCAAAGCATCGGACGCCTGTTCCTCGCCGGGGTTCTTCCGGGCCTCCTGCTGCTCACCACATTCCTGTTGACCATCACAATCATCTGCTGGCTGCGCCCCGACTTCGGCCCGAAGGGCCCGAAGACGACGATGCGCCAAAAGACACGCGCTGTCGGCGCGGCCATGCCAATACTGATGGTCATCCTTCTGACGATCGGCGGCATCTACGGCGGCTTCTTCTCTCCGGTGGAGGCCGCGGGGGTCGGCGCAGGAGCGGTCATCATCTATGGTTTCGCTACCCGCACCCTTGCGATCAAGGCGCTGTTTCTCGCCGCGAAAGACAGTGTGGTCACGACCGCGACGGTAATGCTGATCCTCATCGCCGCCCACCTGATCAACCCGTTTCTGGCGCTGAGCCACGTCCCCAGCGCGGTAGGCGAGGCGCTGGCCTCGATGAACCTTTCCGTTTTGGGCACCCTTGCGATAATTCTTGCCATCTACCTCGTGCTCGGCTGTTTTCTGGAGGGTTTCGCCATGCTGGTTCTGACCTTGCCGATCTTCTTTCCGGTTGTACTGCAACTCGGGATCGACCCGATCTGGTTCGGGGTGCTGGTGGTTCTGACGCTCGAGATGGGGCTGATCTCACCGCCGGTGGGCATCAACGTCTTCATCGTGAAGTCCGTCGCCCCGACAGTCCCGCTCGGAGACATCTTTCGCGGCGTGATCCCGTTCTGGATCGCAATGCTCCTGACGCTCATAGTCCTTATCGCCTTTCCGCAGATCTCTCTGCTCCTGCCCAATACGATGTTCGGCTGAGCAGGCACTGGACCAGTC
>JBFIHV010000316.1:0-3634 GCA_041601595.1 Amylibacter sp.
CCTGATACTGCCGGACACGACATATCTGGAGCGCTTCGACTGCATCTCGCTGCTCGACCGGCCGATATCGGAGGCCGACATGGCGGCGGACAGCATCCGCTATCCGGTGGTCGAGCCCGACCGCGACGTGCGCGGTTTCCAGACCGTGCTGATCGACCTCGGCGCGCGGCTGGGCCTGCCGGCGTTTTCCAACAAGGACGGGTCGCCGAAATATCCCGGCGGCTATGCCGATTACATGGTCAACCACGAACGCGCGCCCGGCATCGGGCCGTTGGCGGGCTGGCGCGGCAAGGACGGCGAGAAATCGGTGCGCGGCGAGGTGAACCCCAAGCAGCTCGAAAAATATATCGAGAACGGCTCTTTCTTCGCCCACCATTTGAAGCCGGAGCAGGCCTATTTCAAGCACGCCAACAAGTCCTATCTGGACTGGGCCGCCGAAATGGGCTTCCGCGAGAACAACTCGCCGACGATATTCCAGCTCTATTGCGAACCGGTGCAGGCCTTCCGTCTGGCGGCGCAGGGCCACGGCGACCGCCAGCCGCCGGAAACCCACCGCGCGCGGATCGAGAAATATTTCGATCCCCTGCCGATGTGGTATCCGCCCTTCGAAGAGGACATGGTCGATCTGGCGAAATTCCCGCTGCACGCCATCACCCAGCGTCCGATGCACATGTACCACTCGTGGGGCTCGCAGAACGCCTGGCTGCGCCAGATCACGGCGGCGAACCGGCTGTATATCCACACTTCGGTGGCAGCGGGCATCGACGCAAAGGACGACGACTGGGTCTGGCTGACCTCGCATCAGGGCCGCGTCAAATGCCAGATCAAGGTGATGGAGGGCGTCAACCCGCACACCGTCTGGACCTGGAACGCCATCGGCAAGCGCAAGGGGGCCTGGGGTCTGGACGATGATGCGCCCGAGAGCGATCAGGGTTTTCTGCTGAACCATCTGATTTCCGAACTGCTGCCCGAGGGCGGCGGCGGCTACCGCTATTCGAACTCCGACCCGATCACGGGTCAGGCGGCGTGGTATGACCTGCGCGTCGGCATCGAGAAGGCCGAGGACACCGGCGCAACCGAGCCGATGTTCGAGCCGCTGGGCCATGCCAGCCAGCCGAGGTCGCCAAAAAAACTTGCCTATGGCAAGGAATTCAAGCGGGGCAGAAAATGACCACTTTGCCGAATACTACCCAAAAAAAGCTGGGTCTGGTCATCGATCTGGACATCTGTGTCGGCTGTCAGGCCTGCGCGACCAGTTGCAAGGAATGGAACACCGGCGGCTATTCCGCGCCGCTGTCGGATCACGATCCCTACGGGGCCGATCCGTCGGGCGCGTGGCTGAACCGCATCCATTCCTACGAGTTGGGCGAGGGCGCGGCGGGCCGCACGGTGCATTTCCCGCGCTCCTGCCTGCATTGCGAGGAACCGGCCTGCGTCACGGTCTGCCCGACCGGCGCGTCCTACAAGCGCGAGGAGGACGGCATCGTTCTGGTCAACCCCGACACCTGCATCGGCTGCAAGCTGTGTTCGTGGGCCTGTCCTTACGGCGCGCGGGAATACGATTACGACGACGGGGTGATGAAGAAATGCACGCTCTGCGTCGACCGGATCTATAACGAGACGCTGGAAGAGGAAGACCGGGTTCCGGCCTGCGTGCGGGCCTGCCCGACAGGGGCGCGGGCCTTCGGCGATCTGGGCGATCCCGACAGCGAGGTGTCGAAAAACGTGGCCGCGCGCGAGGGTTTCAACCTGCTGGAAGAATTCGGCTACAAGCCGGTGAACAAATATCTGCCGCCGCGGCTGAAGACCTCGGCCCATGTGGCGCCGCAACCCCCCGCCAAGCCCGCACCCGTGCAGGCAGGCAATGGTTCGGTGGTTGAAAAACTGTTCGCCTGGGCCGACCAGAAATTGTCGAGGTAACGTCACATGCATCCCGCCTATTCCGTTATCCTGTTCACCACCGCCTCCGGCGCGGGCTATGGCCTGCTGTTCTGGATGACCCTCGCGGCGACGTTCGGCGCCCTGCCGGGGGGGCGCGCGCTGAACCTTGTCGCGCTGGCCTTCGCGCTGTGCCTGATCACCGTGGGACTACTGGCCTCGACCCTGCATCTGGGGCGGCCGGAGCGCGCCATCGGGGCGTTTTCGCAATGGCGGTCGTCTTGGCTGTCGCGCGAGGGCGTGGCGGCGGTGGCGACCTATGTTCCGGCGGGCCTGCTCTGGTTGTCCTGGCTGATCTATTTGCACAACGACCTGTTCCATCTGGTCGCGGCGCTGACCGCGGCGGGCGCGGTGGTTACCGTCTGGTGCACCGGCATGATCTACGGCTCCTTGCGCACGATCCGGCAGTGGAACAAGCCGCTGGTTCCGGTGTTCTATCTGGCGGCGGCGGCGTCCACGGGCGCGCTGCTCTACGGGCTGATTTTCTCGTTGTTCGGTTACAGCACCGCGACGCAAGAGGTGCTGATCCTGTGTCTGGTGGCGGTGAGCGCGGCGATCAAGCTGGCCTACTGGCGGCAATGCGATGCCGACAAGGGGCAGTACACCGCGGAAATGGCCACCGGACTGGGCGCCTGGGGCAAGGTCCGGCCGCTGGACCCGCCGCACACCATGCCGAATTTCGTGATGCGCGAGATGGGTTATCAGGTCGGGCGCAAGCATGCGGAAAAACTGCGGCGTCTGGTGATGCTGTTCCTGTTCGCGGGTCCGATGCTGGCGCTGGCGCTGTCGGCGCTGACCGGCACGGGGGTCTTCCTCTGGCACCTGCTTGCGGTCCTGATGACGGCGGTCGGCATCGTCGTCGAGCGCTGGCTGTTCTTTGCCGAGGCGGAGCATGTCTCGATGCTCTACTACGGCGCCGAGCGGGCCTGAGCCCGGCTCAGATCGCCAGTGTCCGGATCAGCTGTTCGGCGAATTTGGCCGGTGCGACCGGCAGGGTGCGCTGGCGCAACTGCCCGACGGATACCGATCCCAGCGGCAGATCGCGCAGGTCCACGGGCACCAGTGTGAAACCGGCGGGCGGATTGTCCGGATCGCGGTCGAGCGAGACATCGAAGCGGATCGCCTCCGGAAACGCCCTGTCCAGCGACCGCATGGTGCCGCTGATCCCGACCCTTGATTTCAACGTGATCGACTTGCGGCCGGTTTGAATGTCGAGCATCCGGCGCAGGCCGGTTCCGACGGCGGGCATTATCAGTTCCTGATCGATCAGGTGATACAGCCGGATCGCGGGCAGGCGCGACAGGTCCGACGTGTTCGGCACGCAGCACCAGACCTGCTGGTCGCGGCTGCCGATGGTGCGGTAGCTGTCGGATTGCATCGGCTGGAAGGCCAGCGCCACGTCCACCGAGAAATCCGCCAGCAGGGGTTCGAACTGGTCGGGATTCGCGATGCGTTCGGCGAAGGTCACGCCCGGGAACTCCCGCAGGTACTGGTCTATCTGCCGGAACAGGAACGGACCGGCCAGTTCCGGGCTGATGGCGATGTTGACGTGGCCCGCACGCAGCCCGCTGAGGTCGAGTATGCGCGAGCGGACCTCTTCGAAATCCGCAAGCTGGTTCTGGATATGGCGGTAAAAGATCTCTCCGGCGGTCGAAAGGCGGACGCCGGAGGGCAGCCTTTCGAAGATCGGCGCGCC
>JBFIHV010000317.1:0-3615 GCA_041601595.1 Amylibacter sp.
CGGAAACGGTTCTACGCTGGCGACGCATTCGGACCGCGAAAGCCTGTTCAAACAGGCGGGCCACAAGATCGTCGATCTGACGAAACAGTATTACGAAGACGGCAATACCGCCGTGTCCGCGCGCGGCATCGCGACCAAGGCTGCGTTCGAGAACGCCATGACCCTGGATATCGCCATGGGCGGTTCCACCAACACGATCCTGCATCTGCTGGCCATCGCAAACGAGGCGGAAGTCGATTTCACCGTGAGCGACATCGACCGCCTCAGCCGCTCGACGCCCTGCCTTTGCAAGGTCGCCCCGGCGATTGCCAATGTCCATATGGAAGACGTGCACCGCGCCGGCGGCATCTTCGGCATTCTTGGCGAAATGGCCCGTGGCGGTCTGATGGACACCACGGTTTCCACGATCCACGCGCCGACCATGGCAGAGGCGATCCAGAAATGGGACGTCACGGTCAGCAACGATCCGGCCGTGCACCAGTTGTTCAAGGCGGCGCCGGGCGGCGTGCGTACGACGCAGGCGTTCAGCCAGTCGAGCCGCTACAAGGAACTGGACGTGGACCGCGCCAAGGGCGTGATCCGCTCCGCCGAACACGCATTTTCCAAGGACGGCGGTTTGGCGGTCCTGTTCGGCAACATCGCGCAGGAAGGCTGTGTCGTGAAAACGGCCGGCGTCGACGACAGCATCCTGAAATTCAGCGGCCCGGCGATCGTCTGCGAGTCGCAAGACGAGGCCGTTAACCGTATTCTGGGCAAGGAAGTGGCCGAGGGCGATGTGGTCGTCATCCGCTATGAAGGTCCGCGCGGCGGGCCGGGCATGCAGGAAATGCTCTATCCGACGTCCTACCTGAAATCCATGCGTCTGGGCAAAGCCTGTGCGCTGATCACCGATGGCCGCTTTTCGGGCGGGACTTCGGGCCTTTCCATCGGTCACGTTTCGCCGGAGGCTGCCGAGGGCGGCAATATCGGCCTGATCGAAGAAGGCGACATCATCGAGATCGATATCCCGAACCGGACGATCAACGTCGCCCTGTCGGACGAGGTTCTGGCCGAGCGCCGCGCCGCAATGGAGGCCAAGGGCGATGCCGCCTGGAAGCCTGCCAAGCCGCGCAAGCGCAAGGTCAGCAAGGCGCTACGGGCCTATGCCTCTCTGGTCGGTAACGCCAGCCAGGGCGCGATCCGGCTGGAGCCGAAAGTCTAACGAAATTGATGCGAAAGGCCCGAAGGAAACTTCGGGCCTTTTTTATGCGCGTTCCAGCGCGATGGCGATGCCTTGGCCGACGCCGATACACATGGTCGCCAGTGCCGTGGATTTGCCGGTTTCCGCAAGTTCAAGCGCCGCGGTGCCAGTGATCCGCGCGCCAGACATACCAAGCGGGTGCCCGAGGGCAATCGCGCCGCCGTTCGGGTTGACGTGGTCCGAGGCCTCGTTGATGCCCAGTTCGCGCAGGACGGCGATGCCCTGTGACGCAAAAGCCTCGTTCAGTTCTACGATGTCGAACGCGGTCGGTTTCATCCCGATCCTGGCGCAGAGCTTCTGGGTCGCCGGTGCCGGACCGATCCCCATGATGCGGGGCGGAACGCCGGCGGTCGCGCCGGCCACGATCCGTGCGATCGGCATCAGGCCATGGCGTTTCGCGGCCTCCGCCGATGCGATGATCAACGCCGCCGCGCCGTCGTTGACGCCGGAGGCATTGCCCGCCGTGACCGTGCCGCCCTTGCGGAACGGCGTCGGCAGTTTGGCAAGGGTTTCAAGCGGTGACAGGCGCGGGTGCTCGTCCGTGTCGAAAACGATGTCGTCTTTTTTACGCTGCGGAAGGCGGACAGGCGTTATTTCCCTGGCCAGCCGTCCCGATGCGATCGCCGCCGCCGCTTTTTCCTGGCTGCGGAAAGCGAATGCGTCCTGATCCTCGCGGCTGATGCCGAAGTCCTCGGCCACGTTCTCTCCGGTCTCCGGCATCGAGTCGACGCCGTATTGCGCCTGCATCAAAGGATTGACGAAACGCCAGCCGATGGTGGTGTCGTAGATCTCGGCATTGCGGGAAAAGGCCGAGGTGGCCTTGGGCATGACGAAGGGCGCGCGCGACATGCTCTCGACGCCGCCGGCGATGACCAGATCGGCCTCGCCGGATTTGATCGCCCGCGCGGCGGTGATGATCGCGTCCATGCCCGAGCCGCAGAGCCGGTTCATCGTCGTGCCCGGAACGCTGTCTGGCATGCCTGCCAGCAGCGCCGACATGCGGGCGACGTTGCGGTTGTCCTCGCCCGCCTGATTGGCGCAGCCGAAGATGACCTCGTCTACCGCCGACCAGTCGAAGCCGTCGTATTTGGCCATCAGCGCCTTTAGCGGGACGGCCCCCAGATCATCGGCGCGGACCGAGGACAGGCTGCCGGCGAACCGGCCGATGGGCGTGCGGATATAGTCGCAGATATAGGCCTCGGTCATCATTCGCTCCCCTGTTTCAGCAGAGTGCCTGCCGGAACCTTTTTCGTGCCCTCGTGCGCCGCCTTGGTACGGGCGCGCAGGTCGCGCAGAACGCTGAGTTCGTTTTCGGTCGGCGCGGGTGTGGTCTCGACCATATCGGCGTATTTGACAGACCAGCCGCAGGTTTCCTGAACCTGCTCTCGCGTCACGCCCGGATGCATGGATACGACCGTGAACTCCTTGGTCACCGGGTCCGGACGCCAGATCGCCAGATCGGTGATCAGCAGGGTCGGGCCCTTGGTGTCGATGCCCAGACGCTGGCGGTGGTCGCCGCCCTCGCCATGGCCGAAGCTGGTGAAGAACTGGACGTTTTCCACCATGCCGCGCAGCGATTGCTTCATGGTGATATAGACCTCCTGGCTCGAGGTCGCGATTTCCGGCGCGCCGCCGCCGCCCGGGAGGCGGACCTTGGGATGGTGATAATCGCCGATCACCGTGGTGTTGATGTTGCCGAACTTGTCGACCTCCGCCGCGCCCAGAAACCCGACGCTGATCCAGCCGCCCTGCAGCCAGTAGCGGAACATTTCCGGAACGCTGACCGTAGTCAGCGCGGTTTCGCAAAGTTCGCCGTCGCCGATCGACAGGGGCAACACGTCCGGCTCCGTGCCGATGGTGCCGCTTTCGTAGATCAGGGTGATGTCGGGGGCATGGATCAGGCGGGCCACGTTGCAGGCCGCCGACGGCGCACCGATGCCGACAAAACAGACGTCGTCGTTGCGCATGACCCGCGACGCCGCGATGGTCATCATTTCGTCAGAAGTATATCCGAGTTCGCTCATGGTCATACCCTCAGGCTTTCCACGCGTGCGGCGAAATCCTCCGCAGTCGCGTTCAATACGTTTTCCTGCATCCAGGACGTGAACCGGTCCCGGTCCGCCGAGATATTGTCCCATTCCAGGTAGCTGGCGTTGTCGCGGATGTAATAGCCGTGCGCATAGGACGGGTGCGCGCCGCCCGGCACGTGGCACACCGCCGCCAGAGTCCAGTGTGGCAGGACGGTGGCGTTCGGGTGGCTGTTCAGGTCGTCGACGACTTCTTCGACGGTTACCACCGCGCGTTTGGCGGCGAGTGCGGCTTCCTTCTGGATGCCTATGATGCCCTCGATCAGGACGTTGCCCTTTTTGTCGGCC
>JBFIHV010000318.1:0-3608 GCA_041601595.1 Amylibacter sp.
ATCGGCAACAGCAGCGCCGGTGTGCGCGAGGCGCCTTTCGTGGGCGTGCCCAGCCTGAATGTCGGAACGCGGCAGAACAACCGGTCCGATGCCGCGTCGATCACCGATGCGGATGCGTTCGACACGAAGGCCATCGCGCGGTTTCTGGAGGCGAATTGGGGCGAGGACTACGGCGTGGACGAGGGCTTCGGTCTCGGCAACTCGGCGGATCGGTTCATCGAGGTTCTGAAGGACGAAAGCTTCTGGACCCGTTCCATGCAGAAAGAGTTTCAGGATTGATGGCCGAACGCCATACCGGCCTGTTGCTGCGCGCCTATCTTCTGGCCTCCGCGGTTCTGGGGCCGCTGGCGCGGCGACATATCCGGAAGCGCATCGGGCAGGGCAAGGAAGACCCACTGCGCTATACCGAGAAATTCGGCGAAACCACGGTTGCGCGGCCCGACGGGCCTCTGATCTGGCTGCACGCGGTGGGCGTCGGCGAGGTGCTGACCCTGCCCGCCCTGATCCGCGCCATGGCCGACCGGCGGCCGGAGCTGAATTTTCTGATCACCAGTTCGACGCTGACCTCGGCCCGCGCCGTGGCGGCCAACCTGCCGGACAAGACCGTCCATCAGTATATGCCTGTCGATTGCCTGCCCTTCGTGCGCCGGTTTCTGGATCACTGGCGCCCGGATCTGTCGGTCTGGGCGGAGCAGGACCTCTGGCCCGCCATCCTTGTGGAAACGGACCGCCGCGGTATTCCGCTGGCACTGGTCAACGGACGCATGGGGCAGCAGAGTTTCGAGGCCAAGCTGCGCTTCAGGTCGCTGTTCGCCGACCTGTACGGCCGGTTTTCCCTGATCGAGGTTCAGGACGCGGGCAGCAAGACCCACGTGACACGCCTCGGAGTGCCCGCCACCGCTGTTTCGGTGCGCCGGTCGCTGAAGGCGGGCGCGCCGCCGCTGGATTTTGACGAGGTCCGGTTGCGGGCGCTCGCGAAGCATCTGAAAAAGCGCTTCGTCTGGCTCGCGGCTTCCACCCACGCGCAAGAGGAACGCGACGTGTTCGATGCCCACCATATCGTGCTGGAACATCACGACGACGCGCTGCTGATCCTCTGTCCGCGCGATCCGGCGCGCGGCGCGGCGGTGAAAGCCGCCGCCAAGGCCGCCGGTCTGGTGCCGCAATTGCAGAGCCTCGCGCCCTATATCGTTCCGGAAACCAACGTCTTCATCGCCGACAGTATCGGCGAGTTGGGCCTGTGGTATTCCCTGACCGGTCTGGCTTTTGTCGGTGGATCGCTGGAACCGGTCGGCGGACATAACCCTTACGAGCCGATGCGGCTGAATTGCGCCGTGATCCACGGGCCGCATGTGGAGAATTTCGCGCGGGACTACAGGGCGGCGCACGAGGCGGGCGCGGCGCTGACGGTGAAGGATGCAGCCGGTCTTGCCGCCGCCGTTCTGGACAAGAAGACCCTGAAGATGCGCAAGAAGGCCAAGGGGCTGCTGGCGGCGGGAGAGGAAAACCTGCGCGACTGCGCTGCGACGGTTCTGGCATTGGTCGCGTCCGATGAGCGGTAGGCGCGCCTTCCCATCCGCCAGAATGCGCCTGTTCCTGACGGGCTATGCCATTCTGTGGGCGGTCGGCCTGCCGGTGGTCCTGTTCTACCTGCTGTGGCGGTCGCGCCGCGATCCTCTGTATCGCCGGCACGTGGCAGAGCGGTTCGGTATTTACCCCGCGCACAGCGGCGAAACCGTCTGGATCCACGCGGTTTCGCTGGGCGAAATGCGCTCCGCCGGGCCGCTGATCGAAGAATTGCTGGCGCGCGGCGAAACCGTGGTCACCACGCATATGACGCCGGCGGGCCGCAAGGCCGCCGACGCCCTGTTTCCGGCAGAGGTGGCCGACGGCAGGCTGGTCGCGCTTTACGCTCCGTTTGAATATGACTGGGCCTACAGGCGCTTTTTCCGGCGCTTCCGGCCGAAATACGGTCTGGTGATGGAGATCGAGATGTGGCCGCGCATGATCGCCAGCGCCCGCAAGCACCGTGTCCCGCTGTTCATGTGCAACGGACAGTATCCGGAAAAAAGCTTCAACCGGGACACCGGCCGCACCGCGCTGCGCGGCGAACTGGCGCGCGGCTTCGCCGGCCTGATGATCAAGTCGGAAACCCATGCCGACCGGTTCCGCGCGTTGGGCGCGACCAACATCGCGGTGACCGGCGAGTTGCGTTTCGACCAGCCGGTCCCGCCGCATCTGCTGACGGCGGCGAAGGCATTCGCGAAGGCGGCGAATCTGGCCGACCGGCCGGTAGTCTGCACCGCGAGTTCGGTGCAGGGCGAGGATGAGCAGTACCTGCAAGCCTACAGGCAGGTGCAGGACCGCGCGCGACAGGCCGGTCTGGCGAAGCCGCTGTTCGTCCATGTGCCGCGCGCGCCGGAGCGGTTCGCACTGATCGGCGATATGCTGACGGCGGCGGGCCAGAGAGTGCTTCGCCGATCGCAGGCGCTGGATACCGATCTTGCCCTGCGCGACGGTTTCGACGTCGCGCAGGCCGATATCCTGCTGGGGGATTCTCTGGGCGAGATGTATTTCTATCTGGCGTTGTCCGACATAACCGTGGTCGGTGGCGGTTTCGTTCCGAAAGGCGCGCATAACGTGATCGAGCCGCTGGCCCTGCAAAAGCCCGTTCTGGTCGGGCCGCATATCTGGACCATCGAATACCCCGCGGTCGAGGCGATGGCCGCGGGCGTGCTGACCAAGGTTGATACCATCGGCGATTTGGCCGATGCTCTGTTCGACGGCCTGTATCCAAAGCAGCCGGCAGAGGCGAAACAGCGTCTGAAACGGTTTTATGCCGAACATTCCGGCGCAACGCGGCGGACGCTGGCGGCGTTGCCGAAGTTGATCGAAGGGGCGCATTACGATGACTGAACCATGGATCGCGCTGGTCCCGATACGCGCCGGATCGAAGGGCCTTCCGGGCAAGAACACGCGCCTTCTGGCGGGCAAGCCGCTCTACCGCCATGCTGTGGATCAGGGGCTGGAGGCCGGCGCCGCGCAGGTTTACATCTCGACCGATGTTCCCGAGGTTCTGGCCGCCGTTCATGGCGACAGGGTGCGGGCCGTGGCCCGTCCGGCGGACCTTGCCGGGGATGCGGTTCCGATGGACGCGGTGTTGCGGCATTTCCTGGCAGAGGATTTCGGGGAGCCGGCGACCGTCGTGCTGTTGCAGGCGACCTCGCCCTTGCGCCGGGCGGAACATATTCGCGGCGCGCTGGGCGTATTCGCGCGCGGAAGCTTCGATCTGGTGATGTCGGTCACGGAAACCGCGCCGACGATCCTGAAATACGGCACCGCCGCGCCGGATGGCCGTTTCGTTCCGGTATCCGATCCGGCCTATTGTTTCACCAACCGTCAGGCCTTGCCCAAAGTCTATCGCCCGAACGGAGCCGTCTATGTCTTCGATGCGGACTGGTTCCGTCGCAACGGATCGTTGGCGACGGAAAAGATCGGCATGTTCGAAATGGGGGCCGGGTGCTCTCACGACATTGATACCGAGGCTGATTTCGAGCTGGCGGAGCGTCTGTTGCAGCACAGGGATCGGTCCTGATGCCGGGCTATCA
>JBFIHV010000319.1:0-3606 GCA_041601595.1 Amylibacter sp.
AAAGCGGCGTCTGGGCCTTGCGCGGCTGCTGGTGTCCAACCGCCGGATCTGGCTGCTGGACGAACCCACGGCATCGCTGGACAGCCGCAGCACGGCGCTCGTGGCGCGCGTCATTTCGGACCATTGCGCGGCGGGCGGCACAGCGATCCTGTCAACCCATCTGGACCTGCCGATCCGCAAGGTGCTGACGCTCGACCTCGGGGAGTTCATCGCACAGCCGGAAAACAGCGAGCCAGACCCATTTCTGGAAGAGGCCTTTACATGATCGCCCTGTTCAAGCGCGATGTCATGCTGGCGTTCCGTTCCGGTGGCGGTTTCGGACTGGCGTTGTCGTTCTTTCTGATCGTGGTGATGTTTGTCCCGTTCGGTGTCGGGGCCGATCTGGCCCTGCTGGCTGTCATCGCGCCGGGCATATTGTGGATCGGGGCGCTGCTGGCCTGCCTGTTGTCGCTCGACCGGATATTCCAGCTCGATTTCGAGGATGGGACGCTGGACGTTCTGGCAACCTCGCCCCTTCCAGGCGAGGCGATCACCGGCGCCAAGGCGGCGGCCCACTGGGTGACGACCGGCCTGCCCCTGACGCTGGCTGCGGCACCGCTCGGCTATTTGCTGAACCTGCCACAGGAGGCCTATGTCTGGCTCGTCGCCAGCCTGCTGACCGGAACGCCCGCGCTGAGTTTCATCGGCAGTTTCGGTGCGGCGGTCACCGTCGGCGTCAAACGCGGAGGCCTGTTGCTGTCGCTGCTGGTGCTGCCTCTCTATATTCCGACGCTGATATTCGGGGCCCAGACCGTGACGCGGGCCGCGACCGGGCAGGATGCGCTGTCCACCTGGGCGATCATGACAGCGCTGAGCCTGTTCGCCATGGCCGCCATGCCCTTTGCCGCGGCGCTCGCGCTGCGGGTCAACCTGCGGTGATCGGCCGCTTCTGACGGGGATGTGACCTTAACGCCGTTGCCCTTCCGGCAAAAAGAGATAGAAATCAAACCATGTCAGTCTGGAAATACGCCAACCCTGCCAAATTCATGTCCCTGTCGGGGCGGGCCCTGCCTGCGCTGACGGTCCTGTCGGCGTTTTGCCTGCTGTCAGGGCTGGTCTGGGGGTTCTTTTTCACCCCCGACGACTACAAACAGGGTTCGACCGTCAAGATCATTTTCCTGCATGTGCCCAGCGCATTTCTGGCGATCAACATCTGGATCATGATGCTGGTGACCTCGCTGATCTGGTTTATCCGCCGCCACCACGTTTCGGCGCTGGCGGCCAAGGCCGCGGCGCCGATCGGCATAACGATGACACTGATAGCGCTGTTTACCGGCGCGATCTGGGGCAAGCCGATGTGGGGCACCTATTGGGCGTGGGACCCGCGGCTGACCTCTTTCATGATCCTGTTCGTCTTTTACCTAGGCTACATGGCGCTCTGGGCCGCGATCGAGGATAGCGACACCGCCGCGGACCTGACATCCACCCTGTGCATGGTCGGATCGGTCTTTGCCCTGCTGTCGCGCTATGCCGTGAATTTCTGGAACCAGGGGCTGCATCAGGGCGCATCGCTGTCGGTTGATGCCGAAACCCATGTCGATAACGCGTTCTACCTGCCGCTGCTGGCCTGTATTGCGGGCTTCGTTCTGCTGTTCATCACGCTCGTCCTTGTGCGCACCCGGACCGAGATCCGCCTGCGCCGCCTGTCGGCCCTGCAAGCCAGAGGAGCCGCGGCATGATGCCCGATCTTGGCAAATACGCGGATGCGGTCCTGTCGGCCTATGGCATCTCGGCTCTGCTGCTGGTGGCGCTGGTCTGGCTGTCGCTGGTTCAGAGCGCGCGGGTTCGCAGGAAACTGGCGGAAGAAGAGACTCGGCACAGGAAACATGGCTAAGATAAAAATTTCACCGTATTTCGTTCTGCCGCCGCTGATTTTCGCGGCGATTGCCGCGATGTTCATTCTCGGGCTGTACCGTGAAAACCCCGATGCCCTGCCCAGTCAGGCAGAGGGCAAACAGGCCCCTGCACTGACCGTCACCCAATTCGGCGACCAGCCCCTGCTGACGGCAGCGGATTTTCAGGAACCGGGCGTCAAGCTGGTCAACTTCTGGGCCAGCTGGTGCGGGCCATGCCGCGTCGAGCACCCGAACCTACAACAACTGGCCGACAGCGGCATCGTCATCCACGGCGTGAACTACAAGGACACACTGGTCAACGCGCAACGCTTTCTGGACGAGCTGGGCAGCCCCTATACGAAGATGGGTATGGACGCCGGCCGCACCGGCCTTGACTGGGGCCTGTACGGCGTACCGGAAACATTTGTCATCGACGGCAATGGCACAGTGGTTCTGCGCCACGCCGGGCCGATAACCCAGCGTATGCTGACAGACAGCATCCTTCCGGCGATAGAAGCCGCGAAAAACTAGGCGCTTGACGCTTTATGCCTTGGTGTCATCGGGGCCCACGACGGCCAATACCGCCCGCGCCGCCTCTGCGCCCTTGACCACGAAATGCTCGGCGAACCATGCGATCCGCTCTGCCGATCCGTCGAATTCCTTGGGCGTCAGGCTGACCGAGAACACCGGAACGCCCGTGTCCATCTGGGCCCGCATCAACCCGTCCACGACGGCTTGCGCCACGAACTCGTGCCGGTAAATCCCGCCGTCCACGACGAAGGCCGCCGCTACGACGGCGTCATAGTCGCCGGTCTCGGCAAGTTGTTTCGCCAACAGCGGCATTTCGAACGCGCCGGGCACATCGAAACTGTCGATGCCCGCATCGCTTTCCTGCGCATCGAGTTCGGCATGAAATCCGGCCAGCGCCTGATCGACGATTTCCGAATGCCATCCAGCCTTGATAAAGGCGATTTTAAGGGGTTTTGTCATCTCTTTGGTTCCTTCTGATTACAGACAAGACCCCAGAGCGTACAGAAACGCCCCCAACCTGCGGGAACGCCTCCATTCTCTACCATCCGGACTGTCACCGTCGGCCACGGAATTCCACCGTCTCTGCTGTCCCTTCGACATGAAGGCGCTCGCGGGCTATCACCGCCGGTGGGGAATTGCACTCCGCCCTGAGAATGTGCCGCGTGTACGCCCTAAAGAAAAATGAAGCAATGCAAATTCCGACAGAAGCGAAGTCCGTTGCGTCTTGACCAAGACCCGTCCGGGCGCAATGATCCCGGCATCCGGATGCATTGCGACATGTTTTCTTTCGGATTTCACCGCCCGCCGGCCCCGGATACCAGCGGCCCCTTTCAAAAGGAATGTCATGGCCGACAAGCCCGCGCAGAATCCCGAACTCCCTTTACAAGTCGCTCTGCTGATCGACGGGGAGAACATTTCGGCGAATTTCGCCGGCGCAATCATCATGCGTCCCAAGGTAAAGATAAGCGAGCACCCGCGGAAGAAATGGCACAGTTATCTTACTTCCAAACCGGAGCTTTACGATTGCGATCCGAAAGGTCCAAACGCCTGCGTCAGACTAAAAAATCCCTAGCCTGCCGTATTTGGCCGCCAAACGCCGCCCGCCGAAACTTTTATTGACTGACCGGCGCGATCCGGTTCGAATCCGGTTCAACCGTCAGAAGTCCAGCGAGAATTTCAGTTTCACGCTGTGCCGGCTGAC
>JBFIHV010000320.1:0-3597 GCA_041601595.1 Amylibacter sp.
ACCGCCAGCCGCATTCTCAAGAAGCTGAACCACAAGATCGCGACCCGTCACTAGCGCAGGCCGCGTTACCGATCATGGTCCAACGCTGTACTGTCAAGATTTCGGACACAGCATCGCGATCCGGATGAAAGCGCGCTCCAGCAGCGCCATGGCGGGCGCGTGGCTCGACGAGCGCAGCGCCAGATCGGTGTCCATCAGCACCGCCAGCGCCTTTTCCAGCCGCACCGCGCCCCATCTGCGGGCCTGCCTCACCATGCGGTCCTTGCGCGGGCCGAACACCGGCGGGCGGGCGCGGGACAGGGCGACATCGGGGCCCAGACCGTCGCTGGCGGCTGCGTGCAGCGTCCTGAAATGGCGGTTGGCCGTGATGCAGAGCGTGGTCGGATTGACGCCCTGTCCCGACAGGCGCTTGAGCATCATCGCAAGGTCATGCGCGTCGCCTTCCGCCATCAGGTTCACGGCATCGTCGGTACCGGCCTCTGTCGTGGCCGGTGCGCAGGCCATCACGTCGGCCACGCTCAGCGCGGTATCGTCGCCGTATTTATACAGTGACAGCTTTTCCACCGTCTGGCTGAAATCGCCCGGGTCCAGATCGCGCGACAGCGCCAGCAGGCCGGCCATGGTGTCCGTCGAAATATTCTTCAATCCGGCATCCGAGAGGGCTTTCTCGACCTCGTCGCGGCCGGGCGGGTCGTCATAGATGCCGATGGCGACCGTCGTCCGGCCGGACTCGAACAGCTTGCGCAGTTTCGCGCGCGCGTTCAGCGACCCCGCCGTCACCACCAGCGACGCGTCGCCCGCCCGCCAGTCGGCCAGCGCGGTTTCAAGCAGATCGGCGACGGCATCGGTGGCGTCCTCGACAAAAACGACGCGGTGCCCCGGGAAAAATCCCTGCGCCTTCATCCCGTCAATCACCGCGGCCGGGTCCTTGCGCAGGTCGGCGGCGGAGATGCGGGTCAGGCGCATTTCCTCTTCGCCCTTCTCGCCCGTCAGCGCCTTGATCACCTGCTGCCGGCGCAGGGCGACACGCATGGCGTCCTGCCCGTAGATCAGCAGGCCGGAATGCGCCGGGTCGGGTTTGGCGAAATAGGCGGATGCACGCGCCGCGGCCAGTTTCATGCGGCCCAGTCCTGCGCGGTGACCGACAGGCGCGTCACCATCAGGTCGGCCAGCGAACGGACCAGCCGGATATTGGCGGCACGCTCGGCCACGGTCGTCGGATAGGTGTCGGAGGTCGCGCTATAGGCCGTCAGGGACTTCACCGTGTCGCGGAACAGCAGGGCGTTGGTCACCCGGTCGGCAACGGTGAAATTCGCCTCGCCGGTCAGGTTGTAGCGGATGATGTCGGCAGCCTCGTTGACCACCAGGTCGCGCGACACGATATCCAGATCGAAGCTCAGGCGATAGCGCGCATCCGGGGCGGCCATGCCCAGCCGCTCGATCAGGCGCTCGCGCAACTCGAAGCCGAACCGGCCCTCGACCACTGTCACCGTCACCTGGTTGAACAGGCCCGCCGCCGCGCCGCCCTGTTTGTAGACCGGCGTGAAGCCGCAGGCCGACAGCAGGCTCAGGCCCGCGCCGCCCAGAAATGTTCTTCGGTTACACAACCACATTGACGATCCGTCCGGGAACAACGATCAGCTTTTTCGGCGCGCGCCCCGCCAGCGCCTTTTGCACAGCTTTGTTCGCCAGCACGAGTTTTTCAACCTCTTCCTTCGGCATATTCCGGTCCACCACGATTTCGTCGCGGCGTTTGCCGTTGATCTGGATCGGCAGGGTCACGGTGTCGTCGACCAGCATCGCCGGATCGACCTGCGGCCAGGGCGCGGTGGAGACAAGGCCCTCGCCGCCGGTTTCGGCCCAGATTTCCTCGGCCAGATGCGGCACCATCGGGCTGAGCAGCTGCGCCATGACCCGCATCGCGGCGGTCTTGGCCTCCTTGCCCGCCTCGGACTTCTGCATCACGTTGGTGAATTCATAGAGCTTGGCCACGGACTTGTTGAAGGCGAAACCCTCGATGCCCTTCGTGACCTCGTCAATCGCGCGGTGGGTCTGTTTTTGCAGCTCCAGCGCCGCGGCCTCGTCACCGGCATCCCCGGGCATCTCGCCGATTTCCACCGTCAGCCGCCACAGGCGCTGCAAGTGCCGCCAGGCGGCCTCGACCCCGGCGGCGGTCCATTCCACGTCGCGCTCGGGCGGGCTGTCGGACATGACGAACCAGCGCGCGGTGTCCGCGCCGTACTGGTCGATGATGTCCTCGGGATCGACGACGTTCTTTTTCGACTTCGACATCTTGATCGACGGCCCGACCGTGACCGGTTTCCCGTCCAGCGTTTCATAGCCGCCGCCGTCCGCGGGGCGCACTTCGTCCGGCATCAGCCACTTTCCGTCCGGCGACTTATAGGTCTCGTGGCAGACCATGCCCTGCGTGAACAGCGCATTGAACGGCTCGATGGCCTTCTTCGGCAGGTGGCCGGTGGCGTGCATGGCGCGGGCGAAGAACCGCGAATACAGCAGATGCAGGATCGCATGCTCGACGCCGCCGATATACTGGTCGACGTTCATCCAGTAATCAACCTCGCCGGCGACCGTGGGGGTAGTGGCGTGCGGCGCGGTGAAACGGGCGTAGTACCAGCTGCTGTCCACGAAGGTGTCCATCGTATCCGTTTCGCGCCGCGCAGCCGCACCGCACTGCGGGCAGGCCACGTCGCGCCATGTCGGGTGGCGGTCCAGCGGGTTGCCGGGACGGTCGAAGGTCACGTCCTTGGGCAGTTCGACCGGCAGGTTGGCCTTTTTCTCGGGCACCACGCCGCAGCTCGGGCAATGCACGACGGGGATCGGACAGCCCCAGTAGCGCTGCCGCGACACGCCCCAGTCGCGCAGGCGGTATTGCGTCGTCGCCTCGCCCGCGCCGCGCGCGTGGATGCGCCGGATGACCTCGGCCTTGGCCTCGTCTATCGACATGTTGTCGAGGAAGCGCGAATTGATCATGCGGCCGGGCCCGACATAGGCCTCGTCGCCTATGGTGAAGGTGTCGGCGTCCTGATCCTCGGGGCAGACCACGGGGGTCACCATCAGGTCGTATTTGCGGGCGAAGTCCAGATCGCGCTGATCATGCGCCGGACAGCCGAAGACCGCGCCGGTGCCGTAACCCATCAGGATGAAGTTGGCGATATAGACCGGCAGCTCCCAGCCGTCGTTGAACGGGTGCACGACGCGGATGCCGGTGTCGAAGCCCTTCTTCTCGGCGGTTTCCAGCGCCTCTTCGGTGGTGCCAAGGGTGCGGCACTCGGCGTTGAAGGCGGCGATCTCGGGATCGCCCTCCAGCGCCTTGGCCAGCGGGTGGTCGCAGGAAATCGCGGCGAAGCTGGCGCCGAACAGCGTGTCGGGACGTGTGGTATAGACCTCGAGCTCGTCGAAATCCGCCGGTGCATCGACTGTCTTGAACCGGAATTGCAGGCCGGTGCTCTTGCCGATCCAGTTCTTCTGCATCAGGCGGACCTTTTCCGGCCACTCGGTCAGCGTGTCGATGGCCTCCAGCAATTCCTCGGAATACCGGCTGATGCGGAAAAACCACTGGGTCAGCTCCTTGCGCTC
>JBFIHV010000321.1:0-3594 GCA_041601595.1 Amylibacter sp.
AGACGTCATGCAGGCCTTCCGTGACAGGGATCCTGAGAGGGCAGCCAATATATGGCGCATTCATCTGCAGGAGTCCGGGCGTGTGACGATCGGAGTGTTGCAGGCCAAGGAGCAAGAGGAACGGGAGGCCAGTGCCCGGCAGGGCTGATCCTTCAGGTCGCCGGTTTGCAAGGAGAGGATAGTCATGCCTGACTACGATCTGGCGATCAGGGGCGGCACGGTCGTGACCGCCGCGGATCAATACCGCGCGGACATAGGCGTGCGGAACGGCAAAATCGTTGAAATCAGCGAAAGCATCACCGGCGCGCGTCAGGAGATCGACGCGTCGGGGCTGCTGGTTTTGCCGGGCGGCGTGGACGGGCATGTGCATATGGCGCAGCCGACGGACGACGGTACGATCATGGCCGACGATTTCGAGAGCGGCACGCGTTCCGCCGCCGCCGGAGGCAATACGACCGTCCTGCCGTTCGCGTTGCAGATCAAGGGGAAATCCCTGCGCGCCTGCGTCGAGGATTACCACAAAGAGGCCGAGGGCAACTGCTATGTCGATACCTCGTTCCACCTGATCGTTTCCGATCCGACGCCGCAGGTGCTGGGTCAGGAACTGCCGGCGCTGGTCAAGGACGGCTACACGTCCTTCAAGGTTTTCATGACCTATGACGATCTGGTCCTGTCCGATCGTGAACTGCTTGACGTTTTCCAGGTCGCCAAAGAGGAGAACGCGCTGGTCATGGTCCATGCCGAGGGCCATGACGCGATCAAGTTCATGACCCGCAAGCTGGAGGCCGCAGGCAAGACCGCGCCCTACTACCACGGACAGTCGCATTCCCGGATCGCGGAGCGCGAGGCGACCCATCGCGCGGTCAGCCATGCCGAACTGGTCGATGTGCCGATCGTCATCGTGCATGTCTCGGGCCGCGACGCGATGGAGCAGGTGCAGTGGGCGCGCAAGCGCGGCCTCAAGGTCTATGCCGAAACCTGCCCGCAATACATCACGCTGGTCGAAGACGACATGAAGGGGCTGAACATGGATTTCGAGGGGGCGAAATACGTCTGTTCGCCGCCGCCGCGCGACCTCGACAGCCATGTGGCGATCTGGGAGGGTATCCGCGACGGGACCTTCGACATATTCTCCTCCGACCACTGCCCGTTCCGCTTTCAGGGCGCGGGAAGCAAGGACAATCCACGCGCGCGCACCTCTTTCAAATGGGTGCCGAACGGCATCCCGGGCGTCGAAACCCGTCTGCCGATCCTGTTCTCGGAAGGTGTCTCCAAGGGCCGCATCACGATCCAGAAATTCGTGGAGCTGACCTCGACCAGACCGGCGCGGCTCTATGGTATGTATCCGCAAAAGGGCACCATCGCGATCGGCAGCGACGCCGATTTCGCCCTGTGGGATGCCGACATGCAAAGGACGATAACGCAGGACATCCTGCATCACGGCTCCGACTACACGCCTTACGAAGGGTTCGAAGTGACCGGTTGGCCGGTCAAGACGATCCTGCGCGGCAGAATCATCGCGGACAATGGAAAAATCGTCGGCGAAAAAGGCTACGGCGCCTATCTGTCCCGCGGATTTTCAGACGCATTTTAAAAAAACGGCGGACGCCGCCGCGCCCGCCAGTACAGGGAGAGGTTCGCCGCGCGCAGGACGCGCGGCGATGCGATGATGTCAGGCGGTTTCCTTGAGGTAGCGCAGCGCTGCCTGAACGCCGCCTTCCTGATGCGGAACTCCGGCCATCGACAGGCCCATTTCCACACCGACCAGCGTGCCGCCGAGCATCAGGTCGTTGAAATCGCCAAGATGCCCGATGCGGAAAACACGATCTTTCAACCGGCCGAGACCACTGCCCAGCGACATGTTCAGTTTCTCGTGGATGACCTTGCGCAGGTCGTCGGCCGAGTGTCCGTCCGGCATCATGACCGCGGTCAGCACGCCGGAATAATGGGCGGGGTTGCGGCAGAGCGTTTCAAGACCCCAGGACTGCACGGCGATGCGTGTCGCCTCGCCGTGGCGCTTGTGGCGGGCAAAGACATTGTCCAGCCCTTCTTCGTGCAGCATCTTGACCGCTTCGACCAGACCGTAGAGCAGGTTCGTCGCGGGCGTGTAGGGAAAGAATCCGGTCTCGTTCGGTCCCATCATTTCGGCCCAGTCCCAATAGGACCGTTTCAGACCTGCGGCCTTGGAGGCTTGGATCGCCTTGTCGCTTAGTGCGTTGAATGACAGTCCGGGCGGCAGCATCAGGCCCTTCTGCGATCCACCGACGGTCACGTCCACGCCCCAGTCGTCGTGGCGATAGTCGATAGAGGCCAGCGACGAAATCGTATCGACCATATACAGGGCCGGATGGTTCAGGTCGTCGATGACGCCGCGCACCTTGGCGATCTCGGACACACAACCGGTCGAGGTTTCGTTATGGACGACGCAGACCGCCTTGATCTCGTGCGTCTTGTCTTTTGCAAGATGCTGGCGGATCGCCTCGACATCCGCGCCGACCCGCCAGTCGGTGTCGATGACCACCGGTTCCAGCCCGAGTTTGCGGGCCAGTTTCTGCCACAGCATCGCGAAGTTTCCGGTCTCGCACATGAGAACCTTGTCGCCCGGCGACAGGGTGTTGGCCAGGGCGGCCTCCCATGCGCCGGTGCCTGACGCGGGATAGATGATCACGGGGTTGGAGGTCTTGAAGACCGATTTCATCGCCTCGATGGCCTTGTGGCCCAATTCACCGAACTCGGGGCTTCTGTGGTCCATGGTCGGGTAGTCGATGGCCCGAAGCACACGGTCCGGAACGCTCGAGGGTCCGGGGATCTGCAAAAAATGGCGTCCTGCTTTGCGCATGGTGATTCCTTTCAGTTGACGTCTTGAACTTCCTGTTACATTATTTATTTAAAATAATGAATTCAAAATTGCACCGGAATGCATTTTTTTGCCTGCTGGCAGAAACGCGACATATTTCGGTGCCGGTGAAGGTTTTCGCCGAAGATTATGGATTCCCCTGCGCAGAACCGATTTAATGTCGGACATTGGAAAAAGGATTACGATTTGGAAGATCAGAGCGTTCAGAACTCGATTGCGCGTAAATCTCTGCATGAGGAACTGGCAGATATCCTGCGCGAAATGATTGTCGACTGCCATCTGACCCCCGGCGACCGGATAAATGAAAAGAAACTGACGGAACATTTCGGTGTGTCCCGCACGCCTTTGCGGGAAGCGTTGAAGGTCCTGTCGAAAGAGGGCCTGATCCAGTTGAATGTGAACCGGGGAGCGATTGTCGCCCCTGTGACACTGTCGGACCTGCAAGAGGTGTTCCCTGTGCTGGCGGCCCTGGAAGGCGCGGCGGGGGAACTCGCCTGCGAAAAGATTTCGGACCGCGATATCCAGTCCATACGCAAGGCGCAGGCCCGCATGGAGCAGGCCTTTCATGCCGGAGACCGCACTACCTATTTCAGGTACAATCAGGAAATCCACATGCGCATCCTTGATGCGGCGGACAACCCGACACTCGCCAGCCATCACCGCAGCCTTTTCGGACGTGTCCAGCGCGCGCGGTTTCTGGCAAACCTGTCCGACGAACGCTGGCAGACAGCGGTCGA